>ONTY01000223.1 GCA_900320815.1 uncultured Pseudomonadota bacterium | reverse complement strand
ACGAAGTTATACCCTGGCTATTGCTGCTGTGCGGCGAGCGCTTCCAGCAGGCGCTCGTGCACGTGTTCAAAGCCGCCGTTGCTCATGCACAGCAGGTGGTCGCCGGAACGCGCGGCGGCAAGCACGCGCTGCAGCAGTTCGTCCACGGAGTACGCCACGGCTGCACGCGCGCCCAGCGGGGCGAGCGCGGCGGCGGCGTCCCAGTCCAGATGCGCGGCGTAGCAGAACGCCTGCGCCGCGTTTTCCAGCGCCCACGGCAGGCGCTCTTTCATGGTGCCAAGGCGCATGGTGTTGCTGCGCGGCTCAAAGATGGCGAGGATGCGCTCGGCGCTGCGCCCGCCCGCGTCCAATTGGTGGCGCAGGCCGTCCACCGTGGTGCGTATGGCGGTGGGGTGGTGCGCGAAATCGTCGTAGACCGTAATGCCGCCCGCGCAGCCGCGCACTTCCATGCGGCGGCGCACGTTCTGGAAGCTGCCCAGCGCTGCGCACGCTTGGCTTGGCGGCACGCCCACATGTGCGGCGGCGGCGATGGCGGCGAGCGCGTTGAGCTGGTTGTGCGTGCCTGTGAGCGTCCAGTGCACTCGGCCTGCGGCGTGGCCGCTGCGCAGCACTTCAAAGTCGCTGGCGTCGCCGCTGGCGCGCCACTGGCTGTCCTCTGTGCCGAAGCGCGTGACCTCGCTCCACACGCCCGCTTCCAGCACGCGCGCCAAGGCTGGCTCGCGCGCATTGACGATGACCTGGCCAGACGCCGGCACGGTGCGCAGCAGGTGCTGGAATTGGCGTTCGATGGCGGCGAGATTGTCAAAAATATCGGCGTGGTCAAACTCCAGATTATTCAGCACGAGTGTGCGTGGGTGGTAATGCACAAATTTGCTGCGTTTGTCAAAAAAGGCGGTGTCGTATTCATCGGCTTCAATGACAAAAAATGGCTGCTGCTGCCCGTCAGCCTGCCCGCCAAGCCGTGCCGAAATGCCGAAGTTCAGCGGCACGCCGCCAATCAGAAAACCCGGCTCCAGCCCCGCATATTCCAGAATCCACGCCAGCATGGAGGTGGTGGTGGTTTTGCCATGTGTGCCGGCGACGGCGAGCACGTGGCGGCTGTGCAGCACATGTTCTGCCAGCCACTGCGGGCCGCTGATGTAGGGCGCGCCTGCATCCAGAATGGCTTCCATCAGTGGGAATTTGGGAGCGCCCTCTGCCAGCCGTGCGCGGCTGACAACGTTGCCAATGACGAACACGTCTGGGCGCAGCGCCATCTGTTCGCTGCCGTAGCCCGATACCACGTCAATGCCCAGAGCGCGGAGCTGTTCGCTCATGGGCGGGTAGACGCCCGCATCGCACCCGGTGACGGTGTGCCCGCTCTCGCGCGCCAGCGCCGCCAGACCGCCCATGAAGGTGCCGCAAATACCAAGAATGTGAATGTGCATGGCAGGCGATTCTAGGAAAGCATCGCCGCTGCGCTGCTGAAATATTCGATAAAACATGCGCTTTACCCGCAATTTGCGCGGGCTGTATGCTCTTTTTTTATGAAACGCAACATCACACCTCACGCGCCCGGCGCAGCGAAGCGTTCCCCGTCCAGCACGACAACAGCCATTGCCACCGCCGCTGCGCGTCTGATTGCCGAAGGCGCTGAAGACTGGGGCCAGGCATGCCACCGCGCAGCGCGCGACTTAGGGGCGCCAGATCGCACACCAATGCCCGATGCCGCCTTGCTGCACGAGAGTGTGCGCACGCACTTGGCGCTGTTTTGCCCGCAGCAGTGCGCCGAATTGGCGGCGCTGCGCGCGCTGGCGCTGCACTGGATGCAGCGGCTGGCGGCGTTTTGCCCGCATATCACTGGCGCCGTGTGGAATGGACTGGCGACGCGGCACTCTGCTGTGTGCCTGCACCTGTTTTGCGACGACGCCAAGGCGCTGGACATCGCCCTCATCAACGCCGGCGTGCGCTACGACGTGCGCCGCGCTCCCGACGCCGCTGGCATGCGGCATGAGTGGCTGGTGTTTGGCAGCGCGTGTCCGGCACTTGGCAGGGCGGTAGATGTGCGGCTACGCGTGCGCTCTGCCGGTGAGTTGCGCGGCGCGCTGCGGCGCCTTGGTGCCGATGGGCGCAGCGCACTGGGCGGCGCAGCGCAATTGCGCGCACGTATCGCCGCAGAGGACAAGGCGCCGCCAGGCGGCTGGGGTACATTTCCCTCTTTCCCCTCCCTATGAGTAATGAAGACGGCTTGACGGTATGGACCTGAGCAAAATCAAAACCCTGATTGACCTGGTGTCGGAATCAAACGTCTCCGAGCTGGAAATCACCGAAGCCGAGGGCAAGGTGCGCATTGTCAAAGGCGGCACAGCCGCTGCGCCGCAGGTGGTGGCGTATGCGCCTGCGCCCGCCGCTGCCCCCGCGCCTGCGGCGCAGCCAGCGCCAGCGGCGGCACCTGCGGAAGAGGCGGGCTTTGTCGTCAAGGCGCCGATGGTGGGCACGTTCTACCGTGCATCCAGCCCGGGCGCGCGTCCGTATGTGGAAGCAGGGCAGAGCGTCAAAGAAGGCGACACACTGTGCATCATCGAGGCGATGAAAATCCTCAACGAAATTGAGTGCGAAAAAAGCGGCACTGTCGCCAAAGTGCTCGTTGAAAATGGGCAGCCCGTGGAATATGGGCAGCCGCTTTTTGTCATTGAATAAAAACGGCTGCGCCGGCGGCGCGCAGCACAAAGGCAGCTCATGTTCAAGAAAATTCTGGTCGCCAACCGGGGCGAAATTGCCTTGCGCGTGCAGCGTGCCTGCCGCGAGTTGGGCATCAAGGCGGTGATGGTGTATTCCGAGGCCGATAAAGACGCCAAATACATCAAACTTGCGGATGAAGCGGTGTGCATCGGCCCGGCGGCTTCGGCGCAAAGCTATTTGAATATGCCCGCGCTTATTTCTGCGGCGGAAGTCACGGATGCCGAGGCCATCCATCCGGGTTATGGATTTTTGAGCGAAAACGCCGATTTTGCCGAGCGCGTCGAGCAAAGCGGCTTTCAGTTTATCGGTCCCTCGCCTGAATCCATTCGTCTGATGGGCGACAAAGTTTCCGCCAAGCAGGCCATGATTAAAGCGGGTGTGCCGTGCGTGCCTGGCTCTGATGGGGAATTGCCCGACGACGCTGACGCCGTGCGCCGCATTGCGCGGCAAATTGGCTACCCCGTCATTATCAAAGCCGCTGGTGGTGGCGGCGGGCGCGGAATGCGCGTGGTGCATACCGAGGCGGCGCTGGCGGGCGCGGTGCAGATGACCAAGGGGGAGGCAGCCGCCGCGTTTGGCAACCCGGCGGTGTACATGGAAAAGTTCCTGCAAAATCCGCGCCATATTGAAATACAGATTATGGCGGACAAATTCCGCAACGCCGTCTATCTGGGCGAGCGCGATTGCTCCACGCAGCGGCGCAACCAAAAAGTGATTGAGGAGGCGCCCGCGGAGTTCTATTTCATTGAAATGAATACGCGCGTGCAGGTGGAGCACCCGGTCACGGAGTTGACCAGCGGTGTGGACATTGTGCGCACGCAGATTATGGTGGCGGCGGGCGAAAAGCTGCCATTTTCGCAGCGGCACATCCAGATGCGCGGCCACGCCATTGAGTGCCGCATCAATGCCGAGGATCCATTTAAATTCACTCCCTCGCCCGGGCGTATTACCACCTGGCACGCACCCGGCGGGCCGGGCGTGCGCGTGGACTCGCACATTTACAACAATTATTTTGTGCCGCCCAATTACGATTCCATGATTGGCAAAATCATCACATACGGCGACACGCGCGAGCAGGCGATTGCGCGTATGCGCGGTGCGCTGGCTGAAACTGTGGTGGAAGGCATCCGTTGCAACATCCCGCTGCACCGCGAGTTGCTGGTGGACGCCACATTCTTGCAGGGCGGCGCCAGCATTCACTATCTGGAGCGTTGGCTCAATGAGCGCCAGCGTTAAGAGCCGCCGTTCCCATCAATACAAACGTTGCGCTGCCAAGGCGTTTTGAGCCTTGGCAGTTTTTGAAACAAGAGCACTATGTTTGAGTTGTGCCTAAGTTGCCCGCAAGCGGGTGTTGAGGCGGTGTGCGATGCACTGGAGGCACTGGATGCGCTTAGCGTCTCGGTGGAAGACGCCGACGCCGGCAGCGCCGCCGAGCGCGCCCTGTTTGGCGAGCCGGGACTGCCCGCACCACAGCACAGCTGGCCGCATTCGCGCATTGCGGCGCTGTTTGCCGAGGAGGAGGGGGCGCGTGCGGCGCTGGCGGCGCTGCAGGAGCAGGAGTGCTTTGCTGCCTGCCAGGGCGGCACCATCGCTGCTGTGCCAGAGCAGGACTGGGTGCGGCTGACCCAAGCGCAGTTCGCCCCCGTGCCCATTACGGAAGATTTCTGGGTTGTGCCAAGCTGGCACGAAGCTCCCGCTGCCGCACGCCGCGTTATCCGGCTGGATCCGGGGCTGGCGTTTGGCACCGGCACGCATCCCACCACGCGCATGTGCCTGCGCTGGATTGCCGCGCACCCGCCGGCAGGCCAGCGCGTGCTCGACTACGGCTGCGGCTCCGGCATCCTGGCGATTGCTGCGGCGCTGCACGGCGCCGCAGCGGTGGATGCAGTGGACATTGACGCTGCTGCTGTGCACTCCACACAGGCCAATGCTGCCGCCAACGGCGTATCCGGCGAGGTGCTGCGCGCCGGTGCGCCAGAGCTGGCAACGGGCAGCTATGCGCTGGTGCTCGCCAACATCCTGGCGCAGCCGCTCAAAGTTCTCGCGCCCTTGCTGGCCGGGCACGTTGCAGCGGGCGGTGCGCTGGTGCTCGCCGGTGTGCTCACGCGGCAGACGGAAGAATTGCAGCGCGCCTACGCGCCGCACCTGGCGCTGGCGCTGGCAGATGAAGAAGAGGGCTGGGTGCTGCTTGCCGCGCAGCGCAGCGGAGAGGCGAGGGTATGAACTTCGTCACCTGCTGCCCCAAGTGCCAGACGCTGTTTCGCGTCGTGCCCGACCAGTTGCGTGTCTCTGCCGGCTGGGTGCGCTGCGGGCACTGCGAGCAAGTGTTCGACGCCGCACAGCACATGCTGCCTCGCAGCACAGAGCTGGCGCTGGTGTATCGCCAGCTGGAAGACGCTCCCATTCCAGACGCCGCCAGCCTGTTGCACCACCGCGAAGGCCCCTCCTCCAGCCTGGAGGACGAGGATGAGGATGCGGATGTCATCACGCTCACTCCGCCACTGCCGTGGACGCCTGAGGCGAAAAGCGGCAGCAGCGCATCGCCGAGCGCGCCTGCGGGCGGCATCGCCGCTGCCCAAGCCCCTGCAGCCCCCCGGCCTGTGGCCAAGGCAAGCGCCGCTCCTGCCCCTGCGCCCGCTCCTGCCCCTGCGCCCGCTCCCGCCCCTGCGCCCGCTCCCGCCCCTGCGCCCGCTCCCGC
>ONTY01000193.1 GCA_900320815.1 uncultured Pseudomonadota bacterium | reverse complement strand
AAAAATCAGCCTGCATATTGACGAATCGCCCGGCCTTACCCCCTCGGAGCTGCGCGCCAGCGCGCGGCGCCTTGCGCGCCAGCAAGGCAAACTTGGCCTGATTGTCGTGGATTACCTGCAGCTGATGAATGGCTCTGGGGGACAGAGCAATGACAACCGCGCCACCGAACTTGGCGAAATCTCGCGCGCCCTCAAAGGCTTGGCCAAAGAACTGCAATGCCCTGTACTGGCGCTCTCGCAACTCAATCGCAGCGTGGAAAGCCGCACCGACAAACGCCCCCTGATGAGCGATTTGCGCGAATCCGGCGCCATTGAGCAAGACGCCGACCTTATTATGTTTATTTACCGCGACGAGTACTACACCAAAGAAAACTCGCGCGCGCCAGGCGTGGCCGAAGTCATTATTGGCAAACAGCGCAACGGTCCGACAGGCACAGTCAAACTCACCTTCGTCAAACCTATGACCCGCTTTGAAAACTACGCCGAAGAAGGCAGCAGCGGGAATTATTGAGCGGTTTCCTGAATACCCAGGGCGGATGTAGGGACAGCCTTACACCGGGGAAAAAGTAGAAATAGTTGAGTATATAGTGAAATACCCGCATATCATGCGGGCATACAAGAATAGAACCGTAGGGTATAGTTACTTTCCCTGAGATGCTGCCGTGCGTGCAGCAGGCGCCGCTGCCGAGGCCGCCGACGCCTGCGATGCCGCGCCGCTTGCTGGCAGCGCCCGGCGTGCTGCACGCAGCACCGGCGTTGCGACGGCTTGCAAATCTTCGCCCGCATCTTCTTGCAAATTACTCAGCACCCAGATGGCGGCAGCCAGCACCAGTGCCACAGCCAGCGCCGCCGTCATGGCAAAGCGTTGCGCCGCTGCGGCCACACCGCTGGCTTCTGCCACAGGCCGGCGATGGCGGCGCCGGCGGCGGCGATGCTTTGTGACAGGCGGCGGCGCATCTTCCAGTGCGACGAGTTGCTGCGCGCATTTGATGCAAAACTTGGCGCTGTCACGGTTTTCAGCGCCACAACGAGGGCAGGTTTGGGACATGGTGCGAACAGAGAAAAAATACAAGAAAATGTGGTAGGCGCCCGCCCCACATGGCCGCGGGTGCCTTCAAAGCGTGCTTGCGGCTTTGCCGCATTTGCCCGCCTGCATATTACACAATGATTGCACGCCGCGTGCCACGCAGCCCGCTTCCTCTAAAATGACAGCACCATGACTGCCAATACTGCCAATACTGCGAATCTCAAAAACATCGGCTGGCGCCCCATGCGCCGCAAGCGCCAACTCTTGCCAGCAGCAAAAGCTGTGCAATTGCTGAAAAACGCCACCTCTGGCGTGCTGGCTCTGGCAGGTGACAATGGCTGGCCCTACGCCGTGCCGCTCAACCACGCTTATGAAAATGGCTGCCTGTATTTTCACGCCGCCTTGCAGGGGCAGAAAATTGACGCCATCCGCTGCTGCGACAAAGCTTGTTTTACCGTCATTGTCCAGGATATTCTTGTGCCGGAAAAATACACCTCACTCTACAAAAGCGTGATGTGCTTCGGGCGCATCCATATTCTTGAAAATGAAGAAGAACGCCTGCACGCACTGCGCCTGATTGGTGAACGCTGCAACCCGGGCGACGCCGCCGGCTTTGCCGCAGAAATGCGCCGCAATGACAGGCGCACCCTCGCGCTTTGCCTGAAAATTGAACACATAAGCGGCAAAGAGGGCATTGAGCTGACGCGCAAACGCTGCCACGATCCAGACTTGAGTGCCTACGACGAATGATGCGTTGTTTTGCAACAGAGTCATATTTCTATGAAAGCGCCACTTCTGACAACGCTGCTTGCTGCAGTCTTGCTGGGCTGCATCGCACATGGCCACAGAAACAAACCCAGACACAAGAGTCAGCGCACAGGCTGGCCTGAACGCTGTTTTTGAAAATCTGGGCGCAGTTTTCAATATTCTTGACGCCGCTCTGCGCCGATGATGGGCATCGTCATTTCTGCTGCGCAGGGATTACGCTTTTTTCAGCAGCTCGCGCAGCCGCAGCCGCATCGCCAGCAGGCTGCCGAAATACAGCACCACAGCGGCGGCCACCATCGCCGCCAGCAGCCCGGCGCGCGCCGCTGCATGCATATGCAGCCAGTCAAAATGGCGTGCGCCCCATGCCAGAAAAACAGCCATCAGCGCCGTGGCGGCAAACACGCGCAGCGCAAACGGCCACCAGCCCGCCGCTGGTTGGTAACTGCCGCGCCGTATCAGCCCGCGCAGCAGCCACGCCGCATTTATCATCGCGCCCAGCGCAATGGACAGCGTCAGTGCCGCGTGCCGCAGCCAGGGCACAAAAATGGCATTCATTGCCTGTGTCAAAATTAACACCACTATGGCAATTTTTACCGGTGTGCGAATATCCAGACTGGCGTAATAACCCGGCGCCAGCACTTTGACAGCCACCAGTCCCAATAATCCAATGCCATAACCAAACAGGGCGCGTGCTACCTGCTGCACATCAAAATCTGAAAACCGTCCATAATGAAACAGCACTGCAATCAGCGGCGTGCCAAACACCAGCAGTGCTGCCGCACACGGCAGCGCCAGCAGCAGCACCAGACGCAGCCCCCAATCCAGCAATTCAGAATATCGTTGCCTGTTTTCAGCAGCCAGTGCAGCGGCCAGCTGCGGCGTGAGTACTACGCCCAGCGCCACGCCCAGGAGTGCGGCGGGGAATTCCATGAGTCTGTCTGCATACCACACCCACGTCACACTGCCCGCTGCCAGATGCGAGGCAATCTGCGTATTAATCAAAAGGGAAAGCTGCGCCACGCCTACGCCAAGCAGCGCCGGCAGCATGAGTGAAAGCACCTGCCGCACCCCGGCATCGCGCCATGCCGCACGCACTTTTACCGGATGCAGCGCAATGCGCGGCAGCAAACCGAGCCGCGCCAATGCCGGAATCTGAATGCCAAGCTGCACCAGCCCGCCCGCCATCACGCCTGCCGCCATTGCATAAATCGGTTCAAATCCTAAGCGCGCAAACTGCGGCGCCAGCAGCCACGCGGCGCCAATCATGCAGATATTGAGCAAAACCGGCGTGGCGGCTGGCACAGCAAAATGCCGCCAGGTATTTAAAATTCCAGCCGAAAGTGCCACCAGCGACATGCAGGCGATGTAGGGGAACATCCACCGCTCCATTAATACGCCGGCGGCAAAACTGCGCTCATCCAGCCCGCTGGCCAGCAGCCACACCAGCAGCGGCGCGCCGATGACGCCGAGCACGCTCACCAGCGCCAGCACCCACGCCAGCGCGGTGGCGACGGCGTCAATCAGCAGCCGGGTTTTTTCTTCGCCCTGCGCCTGGCGCGAGCGCGCCAGCACGGGCACAAATGCCTGGCTGAATGCGCCTTCGGCAAACAGGCGGCGCAACAAATTGGGAATGCGGAACGCGACGTTGAACGCATCCGTTAGCCCGCTGACGCCAAACATGCCCGCCATCAATAAATCGCGCACCAGCCCGGTGATGCGCGACGCCAGTGTAAGCAGCGAAACGGTGGAGGCAGATTTAAATAAACTCATTCTTGAACTGGGAAAATGTTAATGCTGCGCGCGCAGCGACAAAATACGCGCCAGCGCGCTGGAAATGGGGATGGCTTCAATATTGTAATTGGCAGCGCAGTGCTGTTCTACCACCTGCAGCGTTTCACTGTGGAATGGGTGCGACACAATGCCAACGCGTGCCGCGCGTGCGTCTGCCAAGCGTCGGCATGTTTCCGCCGCCTGGTGTGCGCTGCCCAATTCGCGCAGCTGCATCTGCCGCCCAGAGCGCGCGCCAAGATAATAGGAAAAATCACCCGCTGTATTATTGGTATTGCCCAGCAGCACAATATCGCCATCGTGCAGCCGCGCCAGCACCGCTGCCGCAGCCTGGCGAAAATCATTTTTTTCTATCGGCAAGTGGCGCAGCATGGGCAATTGCGCCGCGCACAGCATCGCCGCCAATATCCACGCTAATATTTGCCAGCGCGCTGCTAAAAGCGCCAACGCCGCAGCGGTGGCGGCATATAAAACGAGAAACAAAAAAATCAGTTGCCGCACGTTCCAGATG
>ONTY01000241.1 GCA_900320815.1 uncultured Pseudomonadota bacterium | reverse complement strand
CGCGCTGGGCGTTGCCTTTGGCATCGTGCTGGCATTCGGCACCGCTGGCAAACTGATTTTTGAATTATTCGGCATCACACTTCCGGACTTACGTATTGCTGGCGGCATGCTGCTGTTTGTCATCGGTTTTCAAATGCTGCAGGGGCAACCTTCGCGCGTACACCATCCGGGCGCAGGCGAAGCGCCTTCGCGCGGCGCTGCACTTTCTGCCGCCGTCACACCGCTTGGCACCCCAATGATGGCCGGGCCGGGCACCATTGCCACCGCCGCCAATTTATCGGCCAGTGCCGATTTTTCCAGCGCCGCCATTACTGTGGGCGCTTTTGCGCTGCTGTGCCTGATCACCTACCCCTGCCTGATATGGGGCAAAGCATTGGTGCGCCGCATGGGCGAGAGCGCAATGGGCGTCATCACGCGCATGATGGGATTGATTTTGTCGGTGGTTGGCGTACAAATGGCGCTGGCAGGTATCAAAGAAGCCTTCCACTTACCCTGAATATCGCTCATGAAAACCGGAAACAATGCCCAGCGAACCGCCCTCGTGACCGGTGCCGGACGCCGCATCGGACGCGCCATCGCGCTGGCGCTGGCACGCGAAGGCTGGCGCGTGGCGGTGCATTATCACCGCTCACAGCGCGACGCCGAAGAAACCGCCGCAGAATGCACAGCACTCGCTGACGCACATAACGCCAGCAGCATATTTTGTGCTGATTTATCAGACGAAACTGCCGTGCGCGCCCTGCTGCCGCGCGCCGCGCAGCATTTTGGCGGCATTGATGCCGTGGTCAACAGCGCCGCCCTCTTTGAATATGACCAGGCCAGCAGTTTCAGTCACGCCGCGCTCGACACCCACATGCACACCAACACTGCCGCACCAATTATTCTGGCGCAGGCGCTGGCGGCGCATATGCAGCAGCGACACCAAAATAATGGAAACAGCACGCAAACGGGCTGCGCCGTCAATTTGCTCGACCAAAAGCTCTGGAACCCGAACCCGGATTTTTTGAGCTACACGCTTAGCAAATCCGCACTGCGCACCGCCACCACACTGCTGGCGCAGGCGCTGGCACCCGCCGTGCGCGTCGTTGGTGTAGCGCCCGGTCTGACGCTGCGCAGCCCCTGGATGGCAGGCAAAGACACATTTGAGCGCCTGCACGCGCAAAGCCCACTGGGGCGCTCCTCCACACCGGAAGATATTGCCGCTGCTGTGCTTTTTGCACTGCACAATCGCGCCATCACCGGCGCCATGCTGCTGGTCGACGGCGGGCAGCACCTGATGCGTTTTGAGCGCGATTTTTCCATGATGGCGGCGCAGACGCTGGAAAATCCTCCCGGCGCACCTGATCCACACCACAAGGAAAATCAAGAAAATGTCGCCATTGGACAGCGCCATATTCTCATCAGCGGGCTGCGCTTTGACGCCAGCCTTGGCATTTTGCAGCGCGAGCGCAGCAGCCCACAACCCATTCTCGTTGACGCCGAATTGAATATGGGCGTGCAGCCACTGTGCCCGCCGCGCGACGCCATCGCTCAGGTGCTGGACTATCGCCGCGTGCGGCACATGATTCTGGATGAATGCACCGCCGGGCACGTCAATTTGCTCGAAACCCTGGTCGGGCGTCTTGCCCAGCGCCTGCTCACCTTGCCCGGCGTGCGTGGGGTGCGCGTCAAAATCACCAAACCCGAAATTTTCGCCGACTGCGAAGCGGCAGTGCAGGCGCAAGCCGGGCAGTGGTAAACATGAGTGCCAGCCTTCCGTCTTGGCAGCCCCCCTGCTATCCCATCCCGCAACAACAAGAGAAATACCATTCCTGCTTAAGGAGGCGCTTCAAAACTGCGGGAAGCGAGGACAAAAAAATTCATGATCTCTCCATGATGAAAAAACAGACCTACATCTTTGTCGATGTGCTGCGCGGCCTTGCAGCCACGCTTGTCGTGGTGTACCACATTGCCGTCTTGTGCAAGTGGAATGGCATCCCAGAACACGGCTTCCTGCGAATATTTAGAACCGGCTGGATAGGAGTAGATATGTTCTTTGTCATCAGTGGTTTTGTCATTTCGCTGAGCGTGCTGCACGGCATGGCAAATGGGAAAAGTTCGGTCTTCTTCAAAACCTTCGTGCGCCATCGCTTGGCGCGTATTGTTCCGTTGTATGTGCTCACTTCACTCGTTATTGCCATATTTGTCGATATTCACTTCTGGCAGCTGCCCTCGCGCTGGCGGCTGGAAAATGTGGGCACGCATCTTTTCTTTATCCACAACCTGTTTCCGGCCTATGCGGGCGCGCTCAATGGCGCGGCGTGGTCACTGGGTGTAGAAATGCAGTTTTATATCCTCATTGCGCTGCTGCTGCCTTTTTGGCCACGCCATCGTGCGCTGTCTCTGGCGCTGCTGGGCATCGTGATGTCCATACTTTGGCGCACATTTTGCTGGCACCACTGGCAGGGCAACGCCACTATGACGATGCACGCTGCTTCGCAAATCATCGGTTGCCTGAACGCTTTTTTCATGGGCGCGGCGCTGGCGCTCATCACGTACAACCGCGGGCACTTCCTGCACGCATACATGCAGCCGGGCGCACGCAATGCCGGCCTGTGGCTTCTTGCCGCCACTCTGTGCGGCACTGCCGCGTGGCATATTTTCTGGCCGCGTGCCGGCTATTGGCATTTGGCTGGCATGGTCATTGGCTGGCGCACGCTGCTGACGCTGGCGTTTACGCTCTATCTTGTATGCGCTATTACACTGCCAGAAAACAAATACACTGTGCTCGCCTTCATCCCAGCACTCTACCTCGGGAAAATCAGCTATGGTATTTATCTGTGGCATCTGCCTGTCATTACCTCATTAATGAAAATGAACCTGTCTGCCGGGCGCATGGCTGCACTCACGGCACTCCTGACGCTGCTGTTGGCAGCCTGTTCCTGGCATTTTTTTGAAAAGCCTCTCATTGACACATACCGCGCAAAGCGCGCTGAATAATCCATGAGCAAACACGACAAAGCCACTTTTGAAGCCATTAAACTGGAAAAACGCCTGTGCCGCCTGGTGGGGCAGGCCATTGTTGATTTCCGCATGATTGAAGCGGGCGACCGCGTGATGGTGTGCATGTCTGGCGGCAAGGACAGCTATGGTCTGCTGGATATTCTCA
>ONTY01000008.1:13304-15813 GCA_900320815.1 uncultured Pseudomonadota bacterium | reverse complement strand
TCACCCCACAAACAGGAGCACAACATGTTTGGCAATTTCACCTATCACAACCCCACGCGCCTGCATTTTGGCAAGGACGCACTGGCGCAGCTGCCGCAGGAGCTGGCGCGCTATGGCAAAAACGTGCTGCTGGTGTATGGCGGCGGTTCCATCAAGAAAAACGGCATTTACGAGCAGGTGTGCGCCATGCTGCAGGCCGCCGGCAAGAGCGTCGCGGAAGACGCCGGCGTCATGCCCAACCCAACGCTCGACAAGCTGCGCGAGGGCGCGCAGCGCGCGCGCGAATGCAACGCCGACCTGATTTTGTCGGTAGGCGGCGGCTCGTGCTGCGACTATTCCAAGGCGGTGTCGGCCTCTGCCTGGTGCGAAGGCGACCCGTGGGAGCGCTTTTACAAACGCTATGAAGAGCCAACGGAAAAAACCATTCCCGTCGGCTGCGTGCTGACGATGGTGGGCACCGGCTCGGAGATGAATGGTGGCGCCGTGATTACCAACACGGCGACAAAGGAGAAAATCGGCAAGGTGTTCGGCTCCGCCATGTTTCCGCATTTTTCCATCATGAATCCGGAGTTCACCTACACGCTACCAAAAAACCAGATGGTGGCGGGCTTTTTTGACATCATGTCGCACATTCTGGAGCAGTATTTCTCCGGCACCGACGACAACACCTCGGATTATCTGATGGAAGGGCTGCTGCGCTCGCTCATTCACAGTGGACGCATTGCCGTGAAAAATCCGCAAGATTATGAGGCGCGCAGCAACATCATGTGGATTGCGACGTGGGCGCTCAACACGCTCGTGGCCAAAGGAAAATCAACCGACTGGATGGTGCACATGATTGGGCAGGCGATTGGCGGCGCCACCGATGCCACGCACGGCATGACGCTGGCCGCCGTTTCCATTCCGTATTACCGCCACATCTTGCCGCACGGGCTGGCGAAATTCCGCCGCTATGCGATAAACGTCTGGGACGTGAATCCCGACGGCAAAACCGACGAACAGATTGCCAATGAAGGGCTGGAACGCATGGCCGCGTGGATGCGCGAAATTGGCGTGGTCATGAATGCCCGCGAACTCGGTGTGACCGAAGACATGCTGCCCACCATTGCCAAAAACACCATCATTCTCACGGGCGGCTACAAGACGCTCACCGCCGATGAGGTGATTGCCATCATCCGCGAAAGCATGAAGTAAAAAAGAGAAACTATCATGGACAGGCGCACATTCGCCAAAATCATTGCCGCCAGCGGCGCGGCGCTGGCGGGCTTGCATCCCGCCTCCGCCGCCGCCGAAGCCCTGCCGCTGGTGCAGGAATGGGACAAAACCTTCAAACCAAGCGACAAGGTCACGCACAGCAAAGCCACCTTTGTCAACCGCTTTGGCATTACGCTCGCTGCCGACGTGTATATCCCGAAAGACGCAAAGGCGCCGCTGCCGGCGCTGGCCGTCAGCGGGCCGTTTGGCGCGGTGAAAGAGCAAAGCAGCGGCCTGTATGCGCAAACGATGGCCGAGCGCGGTTTTCTCACCATCGCCTTTGACCCCTCCTACACGGGCGAAAGCGGCGGGCAGCCGCGCTATGTGAACTCGCCCGACATCAATACCGAGGATTTCAGCGCCGCTGTGGATTATCTTTCCACCCGCAGCGACGTTGACGCGCAGCGCATCGGCATTATCGGCATTTGCGGCTGGGGCGGGTTTGCACTCAATGCTGCTGCAATTGACCCGCGCATCAAGGCCACCGTTGCCTCCACCATGTATGACATGAGCCGCGCAACCGCAAAAGGCTATTTTGACGAAGGCGACAGCGCCGCTGCACGCCAGAAAATGCGCGCGGCGCTGGCGCAGCAGCGCATTGAAGATTACAAAAGCGGCAGCTACAAGCGCGCCGGCGGCGTGGTGGACCCGCTGCCGGAAGATGCACCGTTTTTCGTCAAGGATTATTACGCCTACTACAAAACGCCGCGCGGCTACCACAAACGCTCGCTCAACTCAAACGAAGGCTGGAATGTCACCGCCGCGCTCTCCCTGCTCAACGCACCGCTGCTGCACTACAGTGACGAAATTGAAAGCGCCGCGCTGCTCATTCACGGCGAAAAGGCGCATTCAGTCTATTTCAGCCGCGACGCCTTCAAGAAACTCAAGGGCGACAACAAGGAACTGTTGATTATCCCCGGCGCCGTGCACACCGATTTGTACGACCGCACGGACATCATCCCCTTTGACAAGATGGCCGCCTTTTTCACCCAGTATTTGAAATAAGGTACCTTGCCATTATATCTACTGGCTTGCAATGTGTATGGGGATAACAAATCAATGCTCTACATATCCCCATTCAACGGCGCGTCTTGCAGGTGCGCGTTGTCCGCCCAGCCAACGAGGGTCAGGCCGCGATCCGGCGTCCAGAGCAGGCGGTTGATGGCGGCGTTGGCAAGTTGCCAGGTGCGCGCGTCCTGCAGGCCAAGGCCCGTGGCGGCGCGGTAGAGCACATCCAGCGCGCCGCCGTGCGTGA
>ONTY01000008.1:0-13270 GCA_900320815.1 uncultured Pseudomonadota bacterium | reverse complement strand
ACGCTCGTTTAGTTCCTGAAAACTCTGCCCCTCAAAGCCGCCAAAGCAGCGCTCGCGCAGAGCCTGTGCCGTGTGCAGCGGCGCGCCTGTGGCGTCAGCAATGGCCTGCGCCGTCTGCTGCGCGCGCCGCAGGTCGCTGCAATAAATCGCCTGCGGCGCATCGCCTCCCAGCGCCTGCGCCAGCCGCGCCGCCTGCGCCAGCCCGCGCGCATTCAGGGCAATGTCGGTGTGCCCCTGCACGCGGCTGGCGGCGTTCCAGTCCGTCTCGCCGTGGCGGATGGCGCTGATGCGCACGGCCTGCATTGCTGTTTACGCCAGCTCCAGCGGCTGGTACTGCGGGTTGCGCTCAATATAGGCTTTGACGAAAGAGCAGTCCGGGCGCACTTTCACGCCCTGCTCCGCCGCCCAGTCCAGCGCGTGTTTGGTAAGTTTGCCGCCCAGCCCGCGCCCGCCAAGCTCCCCCGGCACGATAGTGTGGTCGTAGACCAGGTTGCCGTCGGGCAGGCGCACGAAGGACAGGTAGGCGGTGTGGCCGTCAATGACGGTCTCAAAGCGGTTGGTTTCCGTGTTCAGCGTGATGTTTGGTTCGCTCATGGTGTTGCTCCTCGTGGTGCGTGGTGGAAAAACCGTGCAGCTTGCAGCGCGCTGCGGGCAGCGTCAAGCTGCACGGCGCTTTGTCCTTGCACAAGCCAAGGGTTTGCCGGCACAATCATTATACTACCTATATTATCTCATGCTTGCCTGCATCTTTCGCCGGCAAAGAAAGCATACTCCATGAGAAAAAAAGATGGCTTGATACCATCTCTATTTGTTGCGTGATGCCCGCAAAATATGCGGGTAACAAAGATATACCGAATAGGAGTATTTTTGAACGTACTACTGCGCCAAGGCGGCATACCCTGCTTTTTCGGGCAGCAATCGGGTTTCCAGCGATTGTTTCAGACGTGAAAGAAACTGAAAATAATTGTCTGCGATTTTATAGACAAACAAAAAATCCTCTTCATCCGAAGGACGGGCGTTATATATGGCGCCGAAATTCTCACCTGCTGCATCCAGGTCAATAAAAATACTTTCCCAGTCCGAGGTGCCAATATGGATAAAAAACTTGCCCTCTAAAATGCTTGCGTCGCAGCCATGATACGCTGCTTTGCAGTTTCCGCCCGCGAGCATGTCACGATAATTTTGTTGCGCCCCCCAGCCGCTGGCGCCGGGTGCTTCCCATTTATCCAGGGGGAAGATTCCGGTCACAAGTAAATCATCTTTCAGAAATCTTGCCGCCTTGGTGCCAAAAACATCTTCCGCCACTTTCTTGCCGGCGCCAAACTCTTTTCCCATAAAATATGGCGCCTCAACATCAATGATGCCGGAAAACACCTGATACGCCGCTTTGACTTCGTCAGGAAGCGTAGCGCCAAATTTCTCTTTCGCCTTCGCACTATCGTTGCCCGTGACGGCTGGCTCGTGCCAGACTGGAACCACGCCATACGGCGGCGCAAGCCGGGCGTAGAGGGCATCCAGTTCTTTTTTGAGTGCAGCAATATCCATTGCATCTCCTTAGTTTTTTCATTGGAGCCGGCAAAGTACGCGGGTGGCGCACTACTGCTTTTGCAATGCTGTGCTGCTGGTTTTTCTGCCGTCGCTGCCCTCGTCATCATCCTTGGGCGCCAGGGCATCCGCCGCCCAAATACCCGCTTCATACAGCAAGCACATGGGAATGGCGAGGGCAAGCTGCGAAATCACGTCTGGCGGCGTAATAAAAGCAGCAATCAAAAATGCCAGCACCACAAAATAGCGGCGAAAGTGCCGCAGCTGCTGTGCCGTCACCACGCCCACGCGCGCCAGCAGCACCACGGCCACAGGCACTTCAAACGCTGCACCAAAGGCAAGGAACATGGTGAGCACAAAACCCAGATACGCTTCAATATCGGGCGCGGCGGTGATGCTTTGCGGCGCAAAGCTCTGGATAAAAGCAAAGGCTTTGCCAAAAACGATAAAGTAGCAAAACGCCACACCGCAGAAAAACAGCAGCGTGCTGGAAACCACCAGCGGCAGCACCAGGCGCTTTTCATGTGAATACAGCCCGGGCGCAACAAACGCCCATATTTGATACAGCACGGCGGGCAGCGCCAGCATGAATGCCGCTACAAACAGGATTTTGAGCGGCACGGTGAAGGGCGAGACCACGGATGTGGCAATCATGGTGGCGCCCTGCGGCAGGCTGGCCACCAGCGGCGCTGCCAGCCAGTCATACAGGTGCGACGGCCCGGGCCACAGCGCCAGCAGCACAGCAGCAATGGCCACGGCGAGCAGCGCGCGAATGATGCGGTCGCGCAACTCCATGAGGTGCGCGACGAAGGGCTGCTCGGTGCCAGCCAGCTCGTCTTCTTCGGCGTTGGTTGGTGTGTTGGGGTTGGTGCTCATGTCAGAACTTGCGGCGCGGGCGGTAGCGCGCTACACGGGCAGATCCAGACTGCACCTGACGGCGCACGCCCACGCGCGCCTTGTACCAGTGCGGCACGGCGCTGCGTTTCAGGCGCCATTTCTTACCCGGATGGCGGTACGCAGGGGCATCCCCCTCTTTCCCTTCCCAGGGCAGCGGTGCGCCGGCGGGAGTGCTGCCACCTGAGCCTGAGCCGCTGCCTTGCAGCGCGCTGACCGCTTCACGCACGCTGGCATCCACCTCGGCCTGCGCGGCGCGCATGGATTGCTCCACGTCGCGTCCCGCTTCCTCAATGGACTGCTTCATGCGCTGCAATTCATCCAAGTCCATCGCCTGGTTGACCTCGGCCTTGACTTCCGCCATGTAGCGTTGCGCGCGCCCAAGCAGCGTGCCCGCCATGCGCGCCATGCGCGGCATTTGCTCCGGGCCGATAACCACAAGCGCCACGGCGCCGATGAGCGCCATTTCCTGAAAGCCGATGTTGAACATACGCAGTGGCGATGGACTGCTACGCGCACGTGGCGGTGCTTAGCTTTCTCTGCTGGCTTCGCGCGCCTGCACGTCGATGGTTTCGCCGTGCCCGCCGGGCGGCTGGTGCGCGAGGTGCTGCGCGTTGGTGCCAACCTCTGCAGCCGCCGTGGTATCGGCACTGGCATCACGCATGCCTTCCTTGAAATTTCTGATTGCGCCGCCGAGGTCGCTGCCAATGTTTTTGAGTTTCTTGGTGCCGAAAATCATCACAACGATGAGCAGCACGATAAGCAATTGCCAAACTGAGGGTGCCATGCGTGTGTCCTTGCAGAGGCGCCAATCAAAAATCCGACGGGCGCACAAAAGGTGTGGGGAAAAAACCAGAGGAGCGCGATTTTATGCGGGCGCGCGCGCCCCTCATTCATGCTTCCACGGATGCGCGCCGCCGAGTACGTGCACGTGCAGGTGCGGCACTTCCTGCCCGCCGTGCGCGCCGGTGTTGATGATGACGCGAAAGCCTCCTTCGGGATACGGCTGGCTGCCTTGCTCCAGCGCCAGGCGCGGCACCAGCGTCATGATGCGCCCCATGAGCGCAGCGTGTTTTTCTTCCAGCTGCGCCATTGAGGCAATGTGCATTTTCGGAACGATGAGGAAATGCACTGGTGCGCTGGGGTTGATGTCGTGAAAGGCGATGATGTCATCATCCTCATACACGCGGCGCGCGGGAATTTCACCCGCCGCGATTTTGCAAAACAGGCAATCTGCTGACATTTTCTTTTGCCTCTTTTAAATGTCCGTCCGGAAACCTTCACAGGTGTGTGCTGTGGCGGCGCCCGCCGAGCAAGTCGATGGTGGAGCGCACGCCCACATCGCTGAAATGGCTGTCGAGCCATTGCTGCCCAGCCTTGCGCCCATAATCAAACAGGGTATGAACAAATTGCGAATCGGCGCGCGTTTTGCTGGTGACGTTGAATTTGGAGAGGATTTCGCCGCCATCCACGCGGTGCATCAGCATCCGCTTGTAGCGCGTGGGATCCAGCCGCCCTTCGTCAAGCAAACGCGTGATAAAGTCCATCGCGCGGAACTCGGCCAGCAACGGCGTGTTGAAGGTAATCTCGTCCACGCGGCTGGCGATTTCCTGCGCCATCAGCCCGGGCGCCTGTGGAATCTCGATAGGGTTGATTTGCACCAGCAGCACGTCCACGCTCTTGGTGTGGTAAATCAGCGGAAAAATCACCGGATTGCCAGAATAGCCGCCGTCCCAATAATACTCACCGTTAATTTGCACCGCCTGATACAGCATGGGCAGGCAGGCAGACGCCATTACGGCATCCGCCGTCAAATGCCGCCCGCTGAATACTTCGCCACGGCCAGTGCGCACATTGGTGGCATTGACAAACACCTTGATTTTGCTCTGGCGCGCGAGCAAATCAAAATCCACTTCCTGCTTGAGCAGGCGCAGCAGCGGGTTAATGCCCAGCGGGTTGGTTTGCACGGGCGATACCCATTTGGTCATCATCGTAACCACGTTCTGCAGCCCGGGCACAGGCACGCCAGTGATGAAGTTGCCCATCATGCCCACACCTTCCCAGAAGCGCGCCAGCGCCTTGCGCGCTGCTTCGCGCGCCGGTGCACCTTCCAGCCCGTCTTGCGCCGCGCGGGCAAAGGCGTGCGCCAGCACGGTGGCATTCATAGCGCCGGCACTGGTGCCGCTGATGCCCTCAAACTCCAGGCGCCCGTCTTCGAGCAGCGCATCGAGCACGCCCCAGGTAAAGGCGCCGTGCGAGCCGCCGCCTTGCAGTGCCAGATTGATGATGCGCCGCCCGTTATCTTCGCCAGCGTCATCAGCGGGCGCAGCAACATCAGTGGCTGGCACTTCTTCCACGCCGCCAACGTCGTCAGCAGCAGCAGACGCCACCTCTGGTACCGGGCGCACCGGCTGTTCTTGTTTTTCTTGTTTTTCTTGCATATTCTCTTTGGGTGAAATTGCGGAAACAAATTTGCCCACCAGCCCGCCAAACAGGCCGGTTTGTTTTTCTTCGGCGCCGTGGTCGTTTTCTTCGTCTGTCATAACCATCTACCTTTTTGCCAATGCGTTTGTAATCCTTGATTCATACGCACAATCTCCTTGACAATGCGCTCAAGGGGCAAGCAAAAACAAACATTCTTGCAAAAATAAAGAAAAATAATCAAAAGCTCCGTTGCTCACGATGCTGCCCTCGCTGCGCCTTTTCTTGCAAGCCAGACAAGCCCTCGCGTCGCGCCAATTCGCACAGAACATCGTGGGCGCTTAGCCCATAATGCGCCAGCGCCACCATGCAGTGAAACCATAAATCTGCCATTTCGCTGGTCACACGCCCCACCGCGCCGCCGCTGTGCTGAGCATCTTTGGCTGCCATAATGACCTCGGCGGCTTCTTCACCGATTTTTTTCAGAAAGGCATCCGGTCCGCCCACAAGCAAGCGCGCCACATAACTGCTGGCGGCGTCGCCCCCAGCGGCGGGTTTGCGACGCTCAATTACGGCGGTCAGCCGCTCCAGAACCGCAGCGGCATCCGTTTCAGTTTTTGGCATGGCGCGCGCTCTTCTCTTTATTTCTCTTTATTTGTAAATATCAGCAGGGTTTTTGAGTGCCGGTTCCACCTCACGCCAAGTGCCGGCGTCCAAGCGGCGAAAAAAGCAGGATGCGTGCCCAGTGTGGCAAGCAATGCCACCGTGCTGTGTCACGCGCAGCAGCAGCGCATCGCTGTCGCAGTCGGCGCGGATTTCATGCACCCGCTGTACATGGCCAGACTGCTCGCCCTTGCGCCAGAGCCGGCGGCGCGAGCGGCTCCAATACACCGCCTCGCCACTTTCCACCGTCAGGCGCAGCGCCTCGCGATTCATCCACGCGAGCATGAGCACCTCGCCCGTGGCGGCGTCTTGCGCGACGGCGGGCAGCAGCCCTTGGACATCCCACTTGAGTTGCCCCAGCCAGTCCGCCGCCGCACTTTCCATTGCAAAGGCTCCTGCGTTTACACCAGACCCTGCGCCAGCATCGCGTCCGCGAGCTTGACGAAGCCGGCGATGTTCGCGCCTTCCACATAGTTCACTGCACCGCCCTCGCGCTCGCCGTGGCGCACGCAGTTGGCATGGATGTTTTTCATGATGGCGTGCAGGCGCTGATCCACCTCTTCGCTCGTCCACGACAGGCGCATGGCGTTCTGGCTCATTTCCAGCCCCGAGGTGGCGACGCCGCCCGCGTTGCTGGCCTTGCCCGGCGCATACAGGATGCCGGCGTTCAGGAACACATCGACCGCCTCCAGCGTGCTGGGCATGTTCGCGCCCTCGGCCACGCAGATGGCGCCGTTGTCCACCAGGGTGCGCGCGTCCTTTTCGTCCAGCTCGTTTTGCGTCGCGCACGGCAGCGCCACATCCACAGGAACGTGCCAAGGGCGTTTGCCGGCTTCAAAGTGCAGGCTGCGCTCTTTGGCAAACTGCTCCAGGCGCCCGCGCGCCACGTTTTTGAACTCCATGATTTCTTTCAGCAGGTCGGCGCTGATGCCCTGCTCGCAGATGAGCACACCACCCGAATCCGACATGGTGAGCACCTTGGCGCCCAGCTGCAGGGCTTTTTCGGCGGCGAACTGCGCCACGTTGCCGGAGCCGGAGATGGCCACGCGCTTGCCTTCAAAGCCCTGGCCCTTGCGCGCCAGCATTTCCTGCGCGAAATAGACGGTGCCATAGCCCGTGGCCTCGGGGCGCATCAGGCTGCCGCCAAAGCTCAGCCCCTTGCCGGTGAACACGCAGCCGGCGTTGACGGTGAGCTTTTTCATCATGCCCGCCATGTAGCCCACTTCGCGCGCGCCCACGCCAATATCGCCAGCGGGCACGTCGGTGTCCGGCCCCACGTGGCGGAACAACTCGCTGATGAGTGCCTGGCAAAAACGCATCACTTCGCCATCGCTCTTGCCTTTGGGGTCAAAGTCCGAGCCACCCTTGCCGCCGCCCATTGGCAGCGTGGTGAGCGCATTTTTAAAGCTCTGCTCAAACGCCAGGAACTTCAGAATCGACAGATTCACGCTTGGATGAAAGCGCATCCCCCCCTTATAGGGGCCAATGGCCATGTTGTGCTGGATACGGAAGGCGCGGTTGACATGTGCCTGCCCTTTATCGTCCGTCCAGCCGACGCGGAACTGAATCACGCGATCGGGCTCGCACAGGCGCTCGAGCAGCGCGCTTTCACGGTATTTGGGGTTTTTTTCCAGAAACGGCCACAGGCTCGAGACCACTTCGCGCACAGCCTGCAAAAACTCGGGCTGGTGCGGGTCACGACGTTCAATGTCACTCAAAAAAGATTCCAAGCTGGCGGCTGCGGCCATGTTTACTCCTGCGATAGGTGCCAAAAAAGAAGGCGCGGTTGTAGCACGCCCCGCCAACTTTTGCTGTGGTGCAGCGAACGCGGCGCTCCCCTGCTGCGTGCTGCTCCCTTACACTGCGAGGCTGGCGCGGCGTAGGGCAGCCGCTCTGCCGTAGCGCACGCGCAACAACACTGAACAACACTGGCCACCTGATTGGCGTGCATTCCACAATGCCCGCACAACGCGTAAACACGCCACTACTGTCGTTTTTTGTGAATGCCTTCCTCCCAGCCTTCTCGCCACCAGCAGCACTCTCAGTTGCGCGTTGACGTGCGCACGCTCTCGGTGGTGCAACTGCACAAACTCGCCCAAAGAGGCAGCAAAAGCGCCCGAGCCGAACTGGAACGCCGGATGCGCGCGGCTGATGCTGCACCGCCACCACCTCGCCACCCAGCATCGCCACAAAAGCTGGCGCCCTCGCTCTTTGAGCCGCCCGGCGCTGCTCCACAAACGCCCCGAACAGCACCCAGCGCCCCGGCGCAGCCCGTGCGCCGGGCCTCAGATGCCTTTCATCCCACGGAAATCATTGCCACGATTCCGCCCTCTGACCTTTACTCGACGCCACCTGCTGCCCCAGCACCAGCCGCACCGCCAGCACGCCAAGCCCCTGTTGCTGCACCGCAGCGCGTTGAACGTACGGAGCGCGAGCGCCGCGCGGCTGAAGAGGCGCTGCACCCGCGCCACCCAAGCTCCGCGCTGCCGGACACTCGCAGCAGCGCTGCCCGCCGCGAAGCGCCGCCCAGCCAGTTGCGTGAAGAGCGCGAAACACGCAGCAGCAGGCGCAGAGAGTCAGACGCGCGCTTTGAGCAGTCCGTGCAGCATTCGCGGCAGTTTGAGCCATCCGTGCAGCACTCCACGCTTTCCTCGCACCACTCCTCCTCCAAATCCAGGTCCTCCTCGCGCAGCAACTCACGCCGCCAGCGCCCTGATGGTGTACCCAGCCGCCCGCTGCCGCTGCATATCCCGCAAGCGGGGCCGGACTTGCAAGGCAGTGACGAGCACGACGCCGTCGTCGCGCACTTGGCGGCTATCTCCAAACAAGAAGCCGCGCAAACCCGCGCCAACGATGTGCCGCGCTTCATCGGCATGGTCATCATGGCGTGGGCGGTCATCGTGGCACTCAGTGGCCTGGTCGTACTTGCCAGCGGGCGCGGTGCCTATTTCCTGTTCAGTGGCATCGCCGCTGGCGCCGTGGGCTGGCTGCTGTTCAAGCTGCGCGGCATGGCGCTGCCGCTGCACGCCGTGCTGCTGCTGGCTGCATTTGCCTGGGCGTGGAGCGGGCAGTCCGCCACGGCGCTGGAGGCATTGATCCAATCCATGCCGCTGCTCATACCGGCGGCGTGGATGTTTTTCCCGCAGGTGCGCGAACCGCTGCAATAAACCTTGCGCAGCAAAAAATAAAACGGGCAGCATCCCCAGCGGACGCCGCCCGTTTTTTTATCCAAAAATTACGCCAGCACCCACGCCAGCAAAATGCCTGCCACCATCAGCGTCAGCGCCGCCAGCATGGCACGGCGCCAGAGTTTTGGCGCGTGCCGCAGCTCCATAAACTCAAACTGCACGGCAGCGCCTTTGAGCCAGGCAAGCGCATAAATCAGCACCACTGCCCAGCCGTGGCGTGGCGCATCCAGCCGCCCGCTGGCGTCCAGCCACCACGTCAGCAGCGTGCCCACCAGCAGCGCCAGCCACACGGCATCAATCATTTTGAATTGTTTGGCATTCGCTTTCATTCCCGCGCTCCTTTCAATGCACCACATACACCAGCGGAAACAGCACCAGCCACAGCATATCCACCAGGTGCCAGAACGCACCCACAGTCTCTAGCGCATAGGCGCTGAGCGCGCCATCTTCCTGCAGCGGCTGCTGCATCAGGCTCACCCCCGCCACTGCCAGCGCAAACAAGCCAGCCACCACGTGCAGCAAGTGAAAACCTGTGAGCACATAATAAAAATCAAAAAACAGGTTGTACGACAGCCCAAAACCACGCTCCGCCTTGTCCGCATATTCCAGCGCCTTGATAATGACAAAGCCCAGCCCGCCCGCGATGGCTGTCCCCAGCCACAGCAGTCCCGCCTTTTGTGCCGCCGCGCGCACCGCCGCCACCGCACGCGCCACGCACCAGCTTGCCGTGAGCAGCAGCGCCGTATTGAACGCGCCCATATTCACGTCCAATTCGCGCTGCGAGGTATTGAACATTTCCACATGAAAAGCGCGTGCGCCGGCAAACGAGAGAAACAGCACGCCAAACGTCGCGCACTCCAGCGCAATCACATACCAGATAAAACGGTCGCCCGGCAGCCGGGGCGCTTCAAGCATATTTTCAGAAGCATTCATGGCAAAAAAATGAAAAAGAAAAACAACACCTCACTGCCGCACACATATACCACGCTGCGCCATGAGCGCCTTCGCCTGCGCAATCGTGAACTCGCCGTAGTGAAAGATGCTCGCCGCCAGCACCGCGTCTGCGCCGCCCTGCTGCACGCCGTCGGCCAGGTGCTCGAGCGTGCCCACGCCGCCTGAGGCAATCACGGGCACGGGCACGGCGTCGGCCACGGCGCGCGTGAGTTCCAGGTCAAAGCCGCTGCGCGTGCCGTCGCGGTCCATGCTGGTGAGCAAAATTTCGCCCGCGCCCGCCTGCGCCATGCGCCGCACCCAGGCCAGCGCGTCCAGCCCCGTGCAGCGCCGCCCGCCGTGGCTGTACACGTCCCAGCCCTCGCCGCGCGCGGCCAGCTCTTGGCCCGTGCGTCGGCGCGCATCGACGGCCACCACGATGCACTGCGAGCCGTAGCGCCCCGCCGCTTCCTCAATCACCTCGGGGCGCGCAATCGCCGCCGAGTTGAAGCTCACCTTGTCCGCGCCCGCGCACAAGAGGCGGCGCACATCATCAGAAGTGCGCACGCCGCCGCCCACGGTCAGCGGAATGAACACCTGCGAGGCCACCGCCTCGATGATGGGCAAAATCACATCGCGCCCATCGCTGGTGGCGGTGATGTCCAGGAACGTCAGCTCATCGGCTCCCTGCTCGTTGTAGCGCGCGGCAATTTCCACCGGGTCGCCCGCGTCGCGCAACTGCACAAAGTTCACGCCCTTCACCACGCGCCCGTCCGTCACGTCCAGACAAGGAATGATGCGTTTCGCCAGCACTGCACAAGCCCCTTTGCATGAAAAAGCGCGCATTGTGCCGCCCGCCTCTGCTGCCTCGAAACCATTCATATACTCCACAGATAAACACTTGTTTGCCGGCATATTACGCCGGCAATCACACTATACCCAATGAATAATGCCATTACTCTTGACGACACCCTCAGCGCCGCCTGTGCCGCTGGCCTGCCGCTGCACGAGGCGCGCATGCTGCTGCTGCACCTGCTGGGGCGCGCCGGACACGAGCGCGCCTGGCTGCTGGCACACGGCAGCGACGCGGCGCCCGCCGGTGTGCCTGAGGCGCTGCGCCGGCTCATCGAGCGGCGGCTGGCGGGCAAACCCGTCGCCTACCTCACGGGCAAAAAAGCCTTTTACGGGCTGGAACTGCAGGTCAACGAACACACGCTGGACCCGCGTCCGGACACGGAAACCCTGGTGGACTGGGCGCTGGAGCTGCTGCGCCAAGCCGATGTGCCCGCCGTGCTGGACCTGGGCTGCGGCAGCGGCGCCATTGCGCTGGCCATTGCCGCGCACTGCGCAGCGGCGCGCGTGGCGGCCACCGACGCCAGCGAAGGCGCGCTTGCCGTGGCGCGCGCCAATGCCCAGCGGCTTGGACTGAACGTGCAATTCCTCCAGGGCAACTGGCACAACTGGTTTGCTCCCCTCGCTGCCGGCGAGTGCTTTGACCTCATCGTCAGCAATCCGCCCTACATCGCAGAAAGTGACCCACACCTGCCCGCGCTGCACTGCGAGCCGCGCTGCGCGCTTGCCAGCGGCGCGGACGGTCTGCGCGACATCCGCCGCATCGTGCAGGGTGCGGCGCCGCACCTGGCGCCCGGCGGCTGGCTGCTGCTGGAACACGGCTGGCAGCAAGGCCAAGCCGTACGCGCCTTGCTGCGCGCGGCGGGCTTCGCCCACATCAGCACGCGCAGCGACCTGGGTGGCAATGAACGCACCAGCGGTGGGCAGCGTCCAACACCTCAAACCACCTTTGCCCTGCCACATCCAACCCCTGCCTGAAAGGTGCCAAAGCAAAAAAAGACAGAGATTTGTCAGCTATTGCCACGGCGTCCTGAAAAGATTGAAACACCGCTTTACATTGGTGCGCATGGTTGCAGGCGCCCACTGCGGTGGGCGTGGTTGAAAAAGCGCGCGGCAGCGCCCTGCCTGGCGCGTGAAGGAGACAGCGATGAACGCAATCAAACGGTTTTGCCTTGTTGCGGCACTCTTGTGTGTGAGTTTTTCTCCCTCTGTGGCGGCAGCGGCGCAACAGGCATTGTTTTTCCCCGCCTCATGCTGGCATGGCGTCGCCCCCACATCCTGTGCACAACAGCACCGTGCCGCAGCAACACCAGCGCCTGGCTCTGTTTTTGGCACCAGTATCCAAGCCCCTCGCAAGAAAATTCCATCCCGCGCCCCAACGTGGTATGTGCTGATGAGTTTCAGCGGCTTGGGAGGTGTGGGCACCAAATATTCCAGAAAACTGCGCGGCCGCTGACGGCAAAAAAACCAGCGCACCACCAATATGCAGCGATTGCCTGCCACTTCGTTCTCATAACGGGTGGCAGGCGATTTTTTTGGGAGTCAGCGCCACCGTGCATATGTTTGGCAACACCACGCCAGGCAGCGGCTCCAATGTGTGCAGTGACATATCAGGTGTTCATATGTTTTTCGTGTGTCGGGAAATTATTCATATACCCATTATCTTTATATTCTATTATCCGCAAGATATGCCGGCAAAAAGATGTATACCCGTCACACTCTCCCCAGTGTTCAAACGCCAATGGCAAACACCGCCGGCAGCGCCAGCGCCTCTTCTGGCAGCGGCGCGAGGGTGCGCCATTCACTCACGCTGGCGCTGCGCGTGGTGCTGTGCGCCAGCGTCAGCCCGGCGCTCACGGCCAGGCGCGTGCTGCCGTCCAAAGTTTCCAGCAGCGCGCGCAGCAGGGCGGCGTTGCGGTATGGCGCTTCTATGAAAAGCTGCGCCTGCCCGCTGCGGCGCGCCAGCGCCTGCAGTTCAAGGATGCGCTGGCGGCGTTCTGGCGCTTTCTGCGGCAGGTAGCCAACAAAGGCAAAGCTCTGCCCGTTCAGACCAGAAGCGGCCAGCGCCAGCAGCAGCGACGACGGCCCCGCCAGCGGCACCACTTCAAGATGCAGCGCGTGCGCGGCGCGCACCACGGCGCTGCCGGGGTCAGCGACGGCGGGCAGACCCGCTTCGCTGCACAGCCCCACGTCGTGCCCGGCCAGCGCTGGCGCGAGCAGCGGGCGCGCGTCAAAAGCAGTGGCGGCGCCACTTCCCGCATGGTCGCCCTTTTTGTGTACCGCTCGCGGCAATTCCACGATGTGCTGCTGCTGCATGGGCGCGGCCAGCGGCGCCACTTGCGCCATGCGCCCCAGCAGCGCGCGCGCCGAGCGCGCGTTTTCCGCAATCCAGTGCGTGATGCCCGCCGCCTGCTGCAGCGTGGCCAGCGGCAGCGTGTCCGTGATGGGCGGCAGCGCTGCGCCCTTGGCCACGCAGCCCAGGTCCAGCGGCGCGGGCACGAGGAACAGGCGTCCCCGCTGCGCCGCGTCCTTTTCTGCCGCACTCATGGCAGCACGCACCTCGCCGCGCGCAGCAGGCGCGCGCTGCGAATCAGCGGCAGCCCGATGAGGGCGGTGGGGTCGTCGCTTTCAATGGCGTCCAGCAGCGCGATGCCCAGCCCCTCGCTCTTGGCGCTGCCGGCGCAGTCATACGGCTGCTCGGCGCGCAGGTAGCGTTCAATTTCATCCGCCGCAAGCTGGCGGAAGCGCACGCGCACCAGCGCCGCGTCGCTGCCCTC
>ONTY01000164.1 GCA_900320815.1 uncultured Pseudomonadota bacterium | reverse complement strand
CAGCTGATGCAAAAGAATATGCCGCCCGAGCGCCTGCAAGCGTTGCTGCACAAAATCGACACCGACCGGCATGAATAATGAATAACAAAGCGCGTGCCGCCTGTGCCGCAGCGGCGCTGACAGTGGTGCTGGCAGCCTGCGCCACGCCGCAGCCCACGGCGGCGCAGCGGCTGGGTGAGCTGTTCCAGCTGGCGCTGCCGCTGGCGCAGCTGCTGGACAAAGCCGCCGCAGCCGACAGCCTCTGGCCGCTGCCAGAGGCCGCTGCCCAGGCTCTCACGCCGCAGCACAAAGCGTGCGTGCGCTCCGCCCTTTCGGGCGCGCGTATGGCGCGGCGCCAGATGGATGAAGCGCTGGCCTACGCCCAGGCGCACCCCGGCGAAGTCAACAGAGCCATCAGCCTGCTGGAACAAAACGGCGCCGCGCAGGCACTGGGGCGCGCCACGCGGCTGCTGGCTGACGGCAAAGTGAGCAGTGTCCTTGACGCCCTGGGCAGCATGGATGCCGCGCAATTCAAAGCTGCTGCCAGTCTGCTGCTTGCCCCCGAACACCGCGAGTTGCGCCAGGCAATGCACCTGGACTGGCTGCTGGCGCCGCTTGTCAGCGGCAGCAGTGCCAGCGTACCCGCGCCGCTGGCAGAGATGCTGCGCGAATGCCAACTGCCGCTGAACGCATTTTTCTGAAATTTTTTTTGCCTGTTTTTTTCTTATGCCCAAACGCACCGACCTCAAAAGTATCCTGATTATTGGCGCCGGCCCCATCGTCATTGGCCAGGCGTGCGAGTTTGACTATTCTGGCGTGCAGGCGTGCAAGGCGCTGCGCGAAGAAGGCTACCGCGTCATTCTCATCAACAGCAATCCGGCCACCATCATGACGGACCCCGCCACGGCGGACGTAACGTATATCGAACCAATCACGGTGCAGACCGTGGAGCGCATTATTGAAAAAGAGCGCCCCGACGCCATCCTGCCAAATATGGGTGGGCAAACCGGCCTCAATTGTGCGCTGGCGCTCTGGCGCGCCGGCGTGCTGCACAAATACAAATGCGAGCTGATTGGTGCCTCGCCCGAAGCCATCGACAAAGCCGAAGACCGCCTGAAATTCCGCGACGCCATGACGCGCATCGGTCTGGAATCGGCGCGCAGCGGCATTGCCCACGACATGCAGCAGGCGTGGGACGTGCAAAAGAGCATTGGTTTTCCCGTTGTCATCCGTCCCAGTTTCACCCTTGGCGGCACGGGCGGCGGCGTGGCCTACAACCCGGAAGAGTTTGAAATCATTTGCAAGCGCGGGCTGGAAGCCTCGCCCGCCAATGAGTTGCTGATTGAAGAATCGCTCCTTGGCTGGAAAGAGCTGGAAATGGAAGTGATGCGCGACAAAACCGGCAACAGCATCATCATCTGTTCCATTGAAAACCTTGACCCGATGGGCGTGCACACCGGCGACAGCATCACCGTCGCGCCTGCGCAAACACTCACCGACAAGGAATATCAAATTATTCGCGACGCCAGCATCGCCATCCTGAATGAAATCGGCGTGGAAGCCGGCGGCGCCAACGTGCAGTTTGCCCAGAATCCGGACAACGGGCGCCTGGTGGTGATTGAAATGAACCCGCGCGTCTCGCGCTCCTCGGCGCTGGCGTCCAAGGCCACAGGTTTTCCCATTGCCAAAGTGGCCGCCAAACTCGCCGTCGGCTACACGCTCGATGAATTGCGCAACAGCATGACCGACGGCGCCACGCCCGTCAGTTTTGACCCGGCCGTCGATTATGTTGTGCTCAAAGTGCCACGCTTTGCCTTTGAAAAATTCCCGGCGGCTGACGCGCATTTGACCACGCAAATGAAAAGCGTGGGCGAAGTCATGTCCATTGGTCGCACCTTCCAGGAATCGTTCCAGAAAGCGCTGCGCAGCCTTGAAGTGGGCGTGGACGGCATGAACGAGAAAACCCAGGACCGCGAATGGCTGGAGCGCGAACTGGGCGAACCCGGGGCAGAACGTATCTGGTTTGTGGGTGATGCTTTTGCCGCCGGCTGGTCGCTGGACGAAGTGCACCAGCTCACCAAAATTGATAAATGGTTTCTGGCGCAAATTGAAGAAATCGTCAAAATTGAGCTTTCACTCGATCGCCACACCGCTGCGGCGGGCGAAAATGCACTCGCCGAACTCTCTGAGGGCGAACTGCGCACCCTCAAACGCAAAGGCTTTTCTGACCGCCGCCTCGCGCGCCTGCTCAAAACCACAGAAAAAGCCGTGCGCCAGCGCCGCCACGCGCTTGGCGTGCGTCCGGTCTACAAGCGCGTGGACACCTGCGCCGCCGAGTTTCCCACCAGCATTGCTTACCTGTATTCCAGCTACGAAGAAGAATGCGAAGCCGCGCTCGACGACCGCAAAAAAATCATGGTGCTTGGCGGCGGGCCGAACCGCATCGGCCAGGGCATTGAGTTTGACTATTGCTGCGTGCACGCCGCGCTGGCCATGCGCGAGGATGGTTATGAAACCATTATGGTCAACTGCAACCCGGAAACCGTTTCCACCGATTACGACACCTCTGACAGGCTGTATTTTGAGCCGCTCACACTGGAAGACGTGCTAGAAATCGTCGCCAAGGAAAAACCGCACGGCGTCATCGTGCAATATGGCGGGCAGACGCCGCTGAAACTCGCGCTGGATTTGGCCGCCGAAGGCGTGCCCATTATCGGCACCTCGCCCGACATGATTGACGCTGCCGAAGACCGCGAACGCTTCCAGCACCTGCTGCAAAAGCTGCATCTGCGCCAGCCGTCCAACGCCACCGCGCGCACCGAAGCGGAGGCGATGGAAAAAGCCGCCACGCTGGGCTATCCGCTCGTCGTGCGCCCGTCGTACGTTTTGGGTGGGCGCGCCATGGAAATCGTCTATGAGCAGCGCGATCTGGAACGCTATATGCGCGAAGCGGTCAAAGTGAGCAACGATTCACCCGTGCTGCTGGATCGCTTTTTGTCCAACGCCATTGAATGCGACGTGGACGCCGTGCGCGACAGCGCCGGGCGCGTTTTCATTGGCGGCGTAATGGAGCACATTGAACAGGCTGGCGTGCATTCAGGCGACTCCGCCTGCTCGCTGCCACCATATTTTCTGAAACCCGAAACCGTGGCGGAAATGAAGCGCCAGACGGCGGCCATGGCCGACGGTCTGAACGTCATCGGTCTGATGAATGTGCAATTTGCCATCCAGCAGCGCGCCGAAAAAGAAGGCGGTGAAATCAAGGACGTGATTTATGTGCTGGAAGTCAACCCGCGCGCCAGCCGCACCGTGCCTTTTGTCAGCAAAGCCACCGGCGTGCCGCTGGCGAAAGTCGCCGCGCGCTGCATGGCTGGGCAAACGCTGGAGGCGCAAGGCATCGGCGCCGAAGTCGTGCCGCCGTATTTCAGTGTGAAAGAAGCTGTGTTTCCCTTTGCCAAATTCCCCGGCGTGGACACTATTTTGGGACCGGAAATGAAGTCCACCGGCGAAGTCATGGGGCTGGGCAACACCTTTGGCGAAGCCTATGTGAAAGCGCAAATTGCCGCTGGCGAACACCTGCCACGCCCGGTGAATGCCGATGGCAGCAAGGCGGGCAAAGTGTTTCTGACGGTAAAAAACAGCGACCGCCCGGCAGCGGTGAATATTGCGCGCGAATTGCACGCGATGGGTTTTGAGCTCGTCGCCACGCGCGGCACCGCCGGCGCCATTCGTGAAGCAGGCGTGCCATGCGAAATCGTCAACAAAGTTGCCGAAGGCCGCCCGCATATTGTGGACATGATTAAAAGCGGCGCCATCAGCATGGTGATTAATACTGTGGAAGAGCGTCGCAACGCCATTGCCGACAGCCGCGCCATCCGCACCAACGCGCTGCTCGCACGCCTGACCACTTTCACAACAATAGCCGGAGCCGAAGCCGTGGTGGAAGGCATGAAATTTATCGACAAACTCAGCGTTGCCACGCTGCAGAGCATGCACGCCAGGATTGGGCAGCAATAAAAAGAAAGAGCGAAGCAAAGTGCATACTCATGCACTTTGCTTCTCATTGCCGGCAACATAAGCCGGCGACAACGTCATACCTGTGCATATTCAAGTTTTTTACCCTGCTTTGCGGGGCGTCTGTCAATCGGCAACCAACAAAAAGGAGAAATGCAATGGCACGCGGAACTTGTTATTTCATTACTCGTGACGCGAACGATAATGGTGAAGAGTTCGACGAGAGCACTCTTGTCGAGTTGGCACAGTATGAGTTTGACCGCGTTACAGATGTGCGAGGCGATGAGCGCCGGCAATCGATAGCTGACCTGTTGGCTGGCTTCCAAAAAATGGGAGCCGCTGTAGATGGCGATGCCGTGACCTTTGGTGATTGTTTTCGCACCAAGTGGTTTACCGAGAGTTTTCGTCGCGTGCAAGAGATTGTCGCAAGCATGACGGTTGCAGAGTTTGCAGAAGATGCTTCGCGATATATTCCAGATGGCGAAGAAGATTCATGTTCTAGCAGGATTTACCCCCTATCTTTGGTGCGGCGTCTTATCGACGATGAATACGCCGACGCAGTGTGGCATGAAGGGAAGTTCTACTCGCTGGATGACTTCATCCGTGGCTACGCTACCGGCAGCGATCCATTCTACGTGCGAGGCGCAGTGTAT
>ONTY01000281.1 GCA_900320815.1 uncultured Pseudomonadota bacterium | reverse complement strand
AGTGGCAGCAGCCTGCAAAGTGCAGCGCCCTTAGAAGGCGCCAGTGTTGTGCTCAACGGCATCCAGCGTCAAACGGATGCAGAAGGCAAGGTCTACTTCAGTGAGGGAGTGTCTGGCGGAGAAAACGTCGTCAATGTTTCTGCGCCAGGCCATGAAACGCGCATCATCACCTTCAGCATTGAGGGGCAACAGCATGTGAAGCTGCCCGTGACGCTGGCGGAGGCCACATCTTTGCCGCCTGATCGCGTTGTGCTGGAGGGCACAGTGACCGATGCAGCCACAGCGCTGCCGCTGTCAGGTGCAAGTGTGCGTGTGCTTGGAACAGGGCACGAAGCTGTCACTGATGAGCGGGGACGCTACAGCTTTGACGCTGGTTCAGCAGGCTCACATAAAGTGCTCATTGAAAAAGCTGGCTATCAGCGTCATGCGCAAACGCTGAAATTGGCCTCAGGTGTTCTGCATCAATTTGACGTGCCTTTGGCAGCCGTGCCGAGCGCGGGACAACCCACCCGAATGCTCCTGCTGGTAACTGATGCAGCCACACATCAAGCAGTCGCAGGCGCAAGCATTTCCATGAGTGGCAGCAACCCTCATGAGGAGCAAACTGACGCAGCAGGCGAAGCCAGCTTCACAGGCTTGAATTCAGGGGCGACGCAATTCCAGGTCACAGCACCCGGCTACGATGCAGCAGTGTTTTTCATTGACGTGCAGGCAGGGCAAAACTATCGCGTACCCGTTGAACTCAGGGCAACAGCCCCGGCAGATATGCAAAAGATTTACGGCACGGTGCTGGACGCGCAAAGCCGGCGCCCAATAAACGGTGCTCGCGTCACTCTGGCGGGCGTGGAAAGCGGGCAAGTCACCACAGATGCCCAAGGACACTATGAAATTGCTGGCGTTGCCCCCGGCGTTTGGGGGCTGTCAGCAGGAGCACAAGGCTATAAAAGAAATAGCCGCAATATAACCATCCAAGGCAACACGCAGACGGACATTGCACTTGCGCCAGACAAGGATAACCAGCTGGCCGAGCAAAATCTGCGCACCGTTGTTGCAGGGCATGCCAACGGCACAAACGCTGCTGCCGGGTATCTGTTCATTTTTGGCATCCCGGGCACCAGTGGAAGCGTCGTCAGCAATGACAAAGGCGTCAATGATGACTTCACCATAGATGCCAGCGGTGTGGCTGAAATCATGGTGCCAAGCAGCCAGTTCCTCAACCAGTCGGGCACGATTTCTGAAAAATCGCTGTTCATTTATGCAAGCAATCCTGTCAGCGCTTCTTTCCTCAACAGGGAAATTTATTCAACGGACATATCTTATCTGCTGGATACGTCGGCGCTTGGCAATGAATACCGCATTGTTGGCTGGGAACATGCATTTGGAATGCTGCAATTTTCGTTGACGGCACTGGAAGATGGCACTGTTGCCACAGTCACGCCTGCCAGCCCACTGAGCACAGGTCAGGTTGCAGGAGAATCTTTCAACGTGGAACTGCAAAAAGGCCAGTCTGTGCTCTACACCAGCACGAGCGGCAACGACCTCACTGGCAGCCTCATTGTTGCCAATAAACCGCTGGCAGTGTTTTCAGGAGCACAATGTTCCAATGTGCCGCAAGGTTTTACTGCATGCGATCATCTTTTTACCCAACTGCCACCAGTGCAACACTGGGCAAGAGAATATATCGTGGCAGAAACTGCCAATACTGGCAATGCCGGCAACCTGGTGCGCATCATTGCCCATACGGATGGCACGCAAATCAGGCTCAACGGTGATACTACCATTGTTTTGAATGCCGGCCAGTTCCATGAAATCTTAAGTGCCGGCGACCTTCATATTGAAACAAGCCACCCAGTGCTTGTTGCACAATTCCTTAAAGGATATAGTCAAACTGGTTTTGGAGACCCCGCATTCAGTTTTATTGCCGGTATTCATCAGACATTGAAAGACTATGTCTTTACCGCTCCTGTCAATCTGGCATCCTATGAGCAGAACTTTTTGAATTTGACCGTGCCTGACAGCGCCTTGAACAGCCTGGAACTCAATGGCGCCAGCGTAGATACCAGCAATTTCCGTTCTGTGCCCGGCACAGGCTACAGCACGGGGCGCGTAGAAATTGAGCCGGGGGTAGGGCGCATGACCGCCAATCAGAAGTTCTTGGTAACCATTTCCGGATTCACAAGACACGACAGCTACCACACCATCATTGGTGCCAACTACTCGGCAGGCGCCTCTGCGCCAGAGCTTGCCGTCGTTGCCCTGGCTGTTGCGACTGACCAGCCAAGCTATCCGGAGCACTCGCCAGTGCGCTTGAGCGCGCAAGTGGACAACAAAGGCGCAGACACCGCCAGCTTGCAGCTTGTGCTGCGTATCAACGACGCACAGGGTTTTGAGGTCGCACGCTTTGAGCATTCCTTGGGCATCTTGGCGGCAGACGCCAGCGTGCTGCATGAGCAGCCTTGGAACACCGTCACACAACTGGGGTCACGCACCCTGACATCATCCGCTATTTCATGACGATCCCGGAGGCGGTGAGCCTGGTCCTCCTCGCCGGCACCTATGCCAAGGGAGGAGAGATCTTCGTACTGGATATGGGGAGCCCTGTCAAGATAGACACGCTGGCGCGCAACCTCACCACCAACGCCATCATTGATGCAGCGCGCGTGCACCTGCGCGTGTTTGACCCGAACGGCAAAGCCGTCTTTGAACACGAGCACACCATCGGGCAAATGTCTCCGGGCGCGTTGCGTGAACTTGATGCGCGCCAACCGCTGCGCGATGCGCTGCTAGGCGCTTACACCGTGCAAGCCACGCTCCACGGGCGCTTGCCCGGCCAGCAAAAGCTCTGGCAAAAACTGCTGAAGGTGCAGCCCGCAGAAACCGGACTGGCACACGCCAGCGCCAGCTACCGCGTGGTCGCAGCGCCCAAGACACCACTACCATCCTCTTCGGGTGCAACACCAGCCTCCGTGCCCGCAAGCTCGCCCGCATCCTTGGCGCTGCTCGCACTGGCCGTGGCCGGCGCCGCCGGGCGTGCGCGCAGCAAGCAGCAAAACAACAAAGGGAAACGCTCATGAAATCGCAGCAACAAACCATCCCCCTGACCCAAGGCGGCACAAACCGCCCGCCCTTTATGGGCATGGGCGCGCGCTTTTTGCGCGCTGTGACGATGCTGCTCATCGCCGCGCTGCTCAACACCAGCCTTGCACCCCTGGTGCATGCGGCGCAAAGGAAGCTGCACGCGCCGCCCAAGGTGGCCGCCACCCACGAAGACAACTACCGCACCGCTGCCATCGACAACTCCGCCAGCATTCAAGCCTTGCAAGCCCAGGCCGAGGCACTGCGCGCCCATTGGCGCCAACTGCGCGAAACCTGGCAAGCCGCAGGCGTGGATGACGCCATCCTCCGCAACCAGCTTGAAATAGAACGCGCCTTTGAGCAACGCCACGCCCAGCACCTCGCCCTGCTGCACGCAGCACTTGCCCCCAACGCCACCGCCGCAGACAAACGCGCTTTGCAGGAATTTCTTGCCGAGCAGCAGGAAAACACCGCCAGCCTCACCGACCTGAACAATCTGCCCTGGCAAAGCCTCAAAAAACTGCGGCTTGAAACCGACGACACCCAAAAATCAGCAGCAATTTCCCCCAAAAACAAACTCAGCCACACCGCCGCCGACCTCGCCCCCACGCCTGATGCCCCGCATACCGACGCCATTCAAAAACTCGCCGCCGAGCTTGGCCACAACCCCCACCGCATCTGGCAATGGGTACGCAACAACATCCACTGGCTGCCCACCCACGGCAGCGTGCAAGGCGCGCAAGACACCCTGGACAAGAAAGCCGGCAACGCTGCAGACACCACCAGCCTGCTCATCGCCCTGCTGCGCGCAAGCTCCATCCCCGCGCGTTATGTTTATGGCAGCGTCGATATTCCAGTTGAAAAAATCCTGAACTGGACCGGCACTCAGACACCCGAAGCCGCCCAGCAAATCAT
>ONTY01000010.1 GCA_900320815.1 uncultured Pseudomonadota bacterium | reverse complement strand
GCGCGAGGTGATGCTGCACGACAAGAAGAAATGCGGCCGCAGCGTGCGGTTTGCCCTGCCGTGCGCCCCGGGCAACGTCGTTTTGACGCCGATTGACCTGTGAAGTCTTTTCGTCCTTGCGCCAAACGGAAAAATAGTGTATAATATTCAACCTTTACGGAGAAACAGAGTAAAACCATGGATACCGAACTCCTCAAGAAAGCACACGAACGCGTACCGTCCGTTCCCGTTCTCGTGAACCTGATTTCCAAGCGGGTCAAGCAGCTCATCAACGGCGACAAGCCGCTGGTGCGTCCCTTGAGCTCGGACGAAGACAAGGTCGATACTGCCCTGCGCGAGGTCGCCGAGGGCAAGCTCATCTCCGAGATCGATTTCGATGCCATCGCCCGCGCCGAGGACTGGCAGCTGCACTACTTCCGCCGCAATGCGTGGAGCAATGCGCTCTCATCTGCCGAGGACGCCGAAAACGCCGAAGAGCACACCAGCTTGCCTGATGGCGTGCGGCTGCGCCTGCTGCTGGCGCCCGGGCAGGCGGTCAGCGGCGAGGTCACGGTGGACTGGGTGCGCCCCAGCTTTAGCGGCACGTGAGCAAAGATGGATGCGGCGTTTTAAACCGCCCCCGCCCGGTGCGCTTCAACATATATACCAAAGCAGAAACATCCACACTGCCCTCACAACAAGCTGGCAGACAAAGCATACTCTCCATAATCTATGAAAATTTCTCGTTCTTCATGGCACCGTGGCGCCGCGCTGCTCTCGGCCATGCTCACCGTCGCCCTGGTGGCCACGCTGGCGGCGGCGGCGCTGTGGCAGCAGTGGCGCGATGTGGAGGTGGAAGCGGCCGAGCGCGCACGCGCGCAGTCTTCCTGGCTGCTCACCGGCGCGCTGGACTGGGGGCGGCTGGTGCTCACGGGCGATCTGGTGGAAGACGAGCGCGCCAGCCGCCTCGGGCAGCCCGCCGCCGACCACCTGGGCGAGCCCTGGGCCGTGCCGCTGGCCGAAGCGCGCCTCTCGGCTTTTCTCGCCGCCGGCGGCGCTGCCGAGGACAGCTTTGCGCACAACGCCTTTCTCTCTGGCCAGGTGCAGGACTTGCAGGCGCGCATGAACGTGATGAATCTGCTGGCCAGCGGCGAGGAGGCACGCGCAGGCGCGCGGCTGCGCTTTGCGCGCTTGTTTGAGCTGCTGCAGCTGCCTGCGTCTGAACTCGCGCATCTGGCGCAGCAATTGGAGCGGGCTGCTGCCGCGCATCAGGACGGCGCCGAAGGCAACGCCCCGCTCATGCCCAGCCGCTTTGAGCACCTCGCCTGGCTGGGCGTCTCCGAAGCCACGCTCTCGCGCCTGCGCGACTACGCCACGCTGCTGCCGCTGGCCAGAGGCGCCGCCACCCGCGTGAACCTGAACACCGCCAGCGCCCAGGTGCTCTACGCCAGCATCCCGGGACTGGACGCCGCCGGCGCGCAGCGCATCGCCAGCCAACGGGCGGCGGGCACGTATCGCAGCGTGACCGACGCACGCGCCGCCGCGCAAGCGGGCAGCACGCTGGACATGAGCTGGACGGGTGTGACCAGCGACTTTTTTGAAATCAGCGGGCGGCTGCGGCTGGACGATATTGCGCTGCAAGAAGCCGCCACTGTGCAGCGCAGCCGCTCACCGCGCCGCGTTTCAACGCTTTGGCGCCAGCGCACCGCCATTACGCTGCACGACGGGGAAGTGTGAAATGAGCGATGCGGCGCTGGCGCTGCAGAGGGCGACCTGGGTGGCTCTGGCACTCTGACGCGCCCCATACAATCGCCGCCCTTGCCTGCCGCAGCCCCACAGCTTTTGCCCTCTGGGGCTTTCTTGTTTTTTCTGACAGACAGGAGACGACTGCCATGCCGCTGCTGGCCTTGATTGCGTTCTACATGCTCGCCTCGGTGCTCGTGGGGCTGTACGCCGCGCGGCGCGTGCGCACCAGCGCCGACTTTGCGGTGGCAGGGCGCCGGCTGCCGCTGGCGGTCATCATCGCCACCACGTTTGCCACGTGGTTCGGTTCGGAGACGGTCATGGGCGCGCCCGCGCAGTTCATGCAAGAAGGGCTGGGCGGCGTGGTGGAGGAGCCAATCGGCACCAGTCTGTGCCTGGTGCTGGTGGGGGTGTTTTTCGCCCGCGCGCTCTATCGCAAAAACATCATCACCCTGGGCGATTACTACCGCCTGCGCTACGGGCGCAGCGCCGAGTTGCTGTGCTCGCTGATCATCGTGTTCAGCTATCTGGGCTGGGTGGGCGCGCAAATCACGGCACTCGGGCTGGTGCTCAACGTGCTCAGCGACGGCGCCGTGCCCGTGGTCTGGGGCATGATGCTGGGCACAGCGGCGGTGCTCATCTACACCATCTACGGCGGCATGTGGTCGGTGGCCATCACGGACTTTGTGCAGATGATTGTCATCGTCATCGGGCTGGCGGCGATTGCCTGGCGCACCGCAGAGATGGCAGGCGGCGTGGACGCTGTGACGCAGCTTGCCGCCAGCCAAGGCAAGCTGCAGTTCTGGCCCACGGGCGGGGGGCGCGAGTGGGCGTTTTTCATCGCCGCTGCCATCACCACGATGTTTGGCTCCATTCCGCAGCAGGACGTGTTCCAGCGCGTGCTTGCCTCGCGCGATGAGCGCACGGCGCAGCGCGGCCCCATCATCGGCGGGCTGCTGTATCTGGCGTTTGCTGCGGTGCCCATCTTCACGGCAATGGCGGCGCTGCGCGTGCTGCCAAACGCCGCAGAACTGCAAGCCAGCGACCCGCAGCGCGTGCTGCCCGCGCTTGTGATGGGGCACATGCCGGCGGCGCTGCAGGTGGCATTTTTCGGCGCGCTGCTCTCGGCCATCATGAGCACGGCGTCGGCCACCATGCTCGCGCCCGCCACCACTGTCGTCGAGAACATTTGGCGCAACCTGCGCCCCAATATGAGCGACGCGCAAACACTGCGCGCGCTGCGCATCAGCACGCTGGTGTTCACGCTGTGCGTGCTCGCCTACGCCATTGCGATGGAAGGCTCCTCGATTTACGACCTCGTCTCCAACGCCTATCAAATGCCGCTCGTGGGCGCCTTTGTGCCGCTGGCGTGCGGCGTCTGGTGGCGGCGTGCCACCACGCAGGGCGCGCTGGCGGCCATCGCGGGTGGGCTGGCGGTGTGGGTGCTGTTTCTCGCGGTGCCGGCGCTGCGCGAGGCGTTTCCGCCGCAGCTCGCGGGCGTGCTGGCATCGCTGGCGGGGATGTGCATCGGCTCGCTGGCTCCGCAGCGCCTGCCCAACCAGTGCGAGACGGGCAGCTGAGCACCCTTTTCGCCGTGCGCACGCATAAAAAAAGCGCCCCACTTCCCGGGGCGCTTGCGCTGTATGGGGCAGGGCAGGGCGGCTTACACCCCCCAGACCACATCCTTGCCGGCGGCGCTGGTTTTTTCCAGCAGCGCGATGAAGGGAGCCGCGCGCTGGCGCAGCGAAATACCGGCGTTGAACTGCCCGCCGCCTTCTTTTTCCGCCGCCTCACGCTGCTCAATGGCAGCGCGGATGGCGGCAATGGCAGCGGGCGCCTGCGCTGCGGTGACGATGCCTTGCGCGCCAGCGGGCTTGCCGATGATTTTCAGCAGCTCCTCGGCAGAAACCTGGGCCATGACGACCTCGGCGGCGACCTGCGACTTGAACCTGTAAAGCATGGTGATGTCTCCGTGGGTTGGCGTAACACGCGCCCGATTGTGCCGTGCTGCGGCGTGCATATGCCACACCTCAAAGGCCCGCAGCCGATTTATATACTCTGCCAGTTGATAAGTTGATGCCGGCATAACATACCGGCAATAAGGCTTGTTATGCAGGAGTATCGGCGCACCGCCACGCGCATCAGCCGCGATGCGCACCTCACGCGGCTGCGCCGCCCGCTGGCGCGCCTGGCCTTAGCTGCGGCGTTGTTGCTGCCCCCGGCGCTCGAGCGCGTCAATGAAGAGCGCCGAGACGCAGCAGTCCGTCTGCTGCTCAATTTCCTGAAAGCACGTGGGGCTGGTGACGTTGATTTCTGTCACGCTGCTGCCAATGATGTCCAGCCCGATGAGCAGCAGTCCGCGTGGCGCAAGCACGGCGCCGATGGCGCGCGCCGTTTCCCGGTCTTTGTCCGAGAGCGGCTGCGCCACACCGCGCCCGCCGGCGGCAAGGTTGCCGCGCACCTCGCCCGCTTGCGGAATGCGCGCCAGCGCATAGGGCACAGGTTCGCCATCAATAATGAGCACGCGCTTGTCGCCTGCGGCAATTTCCGGCAAAAACTTCTGTGCCATCAGCGTGGTGGCGCCATTATTGCCAAGCTGTTCAATAATGCTGCCCAGATTCAAACCGTCGCTTTTGACGCGGAAAATGCCCATGCCGCCCATGCCGTCGAGCGGTTTGATGATAATGTCGCCATGCTCGGCATGAAACGCGCGAATCGCCGCCGCCGAACGCGCCACAAGCGTGGGCGCGATATATTGCTGAAACTCCATCACAGCGAGCTTTTCCGGGTGCTCGCGCAGGGCGCTGGCGCGGTTGATGACAAGGGCGCCTTCGCGCTCTGCCTGCCCCAGCAGGTGCGTGGCATACAGATATTCGGCATCAAACGGCGGGTCTTTGCGCATCAGCACCGCGTCAAAATCGCGCAACGCCGCATGTCGCGCTGCGCTTGCCGTATACCAGGGAGCGCCTTTTGCCGTCGCCCCGGTCAATTGAATATCGCACACCTGGGCTGCCACCGGCTGTCCGCTGCACCAGGAAATATCGCGTGGCTGGCAGGCGCTTGGCGCATGCCCGCGCTGCGCCGCTTCACGCATCATGGCAAAGGTGGTGTCTTTGTAGGTTTTGAATGTATCCAGCGGGTCAGCGACAAACAGCAGTTTCATGGCGAGGAGCTTTCGGGAGAAATTGCAAAGAAAAACCCCCGCGCAAGTGGCGGGGGCGGTGTTTGTTTGAGGGCAGGGCAAAGCGCACCTCGATTACAGGCGCATCGGCATGACGACGTATTTGAAATTGGCGTCGTCGGGCACGGTGATGAGCACCGAGTTGTTGGTGTCGCCAGCATTTTTCATGGCAAATGTGACCATGTCGTGCCCGCTCATGCCGGTGAGCATTTCGGTGAGGAAGTTGACGTTGAAGCTCAACTCCAGCGGCGCGGCGGTGTAGTCAATTTCAATTTCGTCGACGGCTTCTTCCTGCTCGGCGCTGCCTGCGGAAATCCGCAGCGCGCCCTCGGAGAAGTTCAGACGCACGCCGCGCTGCTTGTCGTCAGTGAGAATGGCTGAACGCTGCAGCCCGGCGAGCAGCGTTGCGCGTCCCAGCGTGACGGTGTTGGTGTTGTTTTGGGGAATAACACGTGTGTAGTCGGGGAATTTTCCTTCCACGAGTTTGGTGATGAAGCTCATGGCACCGAACTCAAAACGCGCCTGGTTGGCGGCAAAGCTCATTTCAATCATGGGCACTTCGGCGCCTTCGGGCAGAGGCGCGCCGGCGTCTGGGAGCAGGCGAATGAGTTCCAGTACGGTTTTACGCGGCAAAATCACCTCCTGGTGCGGCACTTCAATATCCAGCGTAGCGCTGCCAAATGCCAGGCGGTGGCCGTCGGTGGAGACCAGTTTGAGTTCTGTGCCATCGGCAACAAACAAAACACCGTTCAGGTAATAGCGCACGTCTTTGACGGCCATCGCAAACGAGACTTGTGCCAGCAGGGTGCGCAGCGTTTTCTGTGGCACTCTGAATGGTTCGCTGAATCCGGGGGCATCCTGCACCAGGGGAAAGTCTGCGGCAGGCAATGTCTGCAGCGTGAAGCGGCTTTTACCCGCTTTGAGAATGATTCTGCTGTCGTCGTTTTCTTCAAGGCTTAGCTGCTGGTCTGCGGGCAGGGTGCGCAAAATATCAATGACTTTGCGTATGGCGACGGTGGTGGCGAACTCTGGTGCATCTCCCCCCAGTTCGGCGCGGGTGTGCAATTGCACTTCCAGATCGCTGGTGACGAGTTCTGTGGCACCGCCGCCGCTGCGGCGCAGCAGCACGTTTGAGAGTACAGGCATGGGGCTGCGGCGCTCGATAATGCCGGCGACCGCTTGCAGTGCTGCCAGCAATTGGCTCTGGGTGGTTTTGGCAATAATCATTGGTATTGTCCTCTTTATCCGCTGGTTTTAGCCCCGCAGCATTTGTTCGAGCACGTGGAGCTGTTGGTTGAGTTCGGGCTGCTGCTGGCGTTCGTCGGCAATTTTTCGCGCGGCGTGCAGCACGGTGGAGTGGTCGCGCCCGCCAAACAGCTCGCCAATTTCTGGCAGGCTTTTTTGCGTCATCTCCCGCGCCAGGTACATTGCAATTTGGCGCGGGCGCGCGATGCCGGCTGGCCGGCGTTTGCTGTACATGTCGGCGACCTTAATTTTGTAGAAGTCGGCGACGGTTTTCTGGATGTTTTCCACGCTGATTTGCCGATCCTGGATGCTGAGCAAGTCGCGCAGTGCCTCGCGCGCCAGCGGCACGGAAATCTCGCGCTGGTTGAAGCGCGCGTGCGCCAGCACTTTGCGCAGCGCGCCTTCCAATTCGCGCACGCTCGAGCGCACGGCGCGGGCAATGAAAAATGCAACGTCTTCGGCCAGTTCCAGCCCCTCAGCGGCAGCTTTGCTCATCAAAATGGCGACACGCATTTCTGGCTCCGGCGGCTCAAGACCCACAGAAAGCCCAGAATCAAAGCGCGAGACAAGGCGCTGATTAATATCCGTCAGCCCTTTGGGATAGGTGTCGCTGGTCATCACGATGTGGCTTTGCTTGCTGAGCAGCGATTCGAAGGCGTTGAAAAACTCCTCCTGTGTTTTGTCTTTACCCGCAAAAAACTGCACATCGTCAATAAGCAGCAAATCAAGCTGGTGGTAGCGGTGGCGAAACTCGTCAAATGTTTTGCGCTGGTAGGAACGCACCACGTCCGAGACGAATTGCTCGGCGTGCGTGTAGAGCACGCGCGCCTGCGGGCGGTTTTCCAGCAGGCGGTTGCCCACAGCGTGCATCAGGTGCGTTTTGCCCAGCCCGACGCCGCCGTAGATAAACAGCGGGTTGTAGGTGCCGCCTGGCGCGCTGGCAACGTGCAGCCCGGCGGCGCGCGCCATGCGGTTGGCGCTGCCTTCAACAAGGCTCTCAAAGGTCAGCGCCGCATTCAGGCGGCTGTGTGCGCCAAGCGGCGCTGCGCTGCTGGGCGCTTCTTCGGGCGGCGCTGCGGCAGCCGCTGGTGCTTGCGCTGCGGCAGCTGGCGCGGTGCGCGCCCGCTGTTGTGGACGCGGCGCCAGTGCCAGGTCGATGGCCACTGGGTGCCCACTCACACGCGCGATCACGTCGGCAATGCGCGCGCCAAACTGCTGGCGCACCCAGTCGCGTTTGAAGCTGTTGGCCACCTGCAGCGTCAAACGGCTGCTGCTGCTGCCAGGTTGCGCGGTCAGCGGGCGAATCCAGACATTGAACAAGTCGGCGGGGATTTCCTGCTCCAGCTCCGCCAGGCAGGCGGGCCAGAGGGCGAAGGCGGTGGGGGGAGTGGTGGGGGCGGCTGCGGCTGGCGTGCTGGGCATGGTGCTCTCGTGTGGATGAGTGCCGTCCAAAGGCGGGCGACGATTGTAGCGGCGCCCGCCGCGCTCCCTGGCGCTGCGGCGCTGGCGTGTGTGCGCTTGAAGGATAATGCACAGTTTTTTGCGGGGCGCAGCCCCGTCTTTTTCACCATACAGAAAGCAGAAAGGAATTGGCTCTATGAAACGCACGTACCAACCCTCCAAAACGCGCCGCGCACGCACGCACGGCTTCCTGGTGCGTATGCGCACGCGCGGCGGTCGCAAGGTCATCAATGCACGCCGCGCCAAAGGCCGCAAACGCTTGGCTGTCTAAGCGCACCCCCTTTCTTTTTTTGCCCGCCATGCAGCGCCTGTGCCGCCGCGTGCAGTTTGAGTGCCTGCTCGCTCAGGCGCCGTGTGCGCGCACGCGACACTTTGTGCTGCACCACGCCGCCGCAGGCGATGGTGTGCTGTGGCTGGGTGCTGCCACGCCAAAACGCTGGGCGCGTCGCGCTGTCACGCGCAACGCGATTCGGCGACAGATTTACGCCAGCGGCTGCGCACAGCAGCCACCGCTGCCCGCTGGCATGTATTTGGTGCGGCTGCGTGCGGCGTTTGCGCCGCAGCTGTTTCCCAGCGCCACTTCGCCCGCCCTGCGCCGCGCAGTGCGCGCCGAACTGCACGAGCTGTGGCAGCGTGCCGCCGCCTGCATCGCCAGCCAGCCGCCATGCGCCGTATCCTGATTGCCGCTGTGCGTGCCTACCGCTTGCTGCTCTCGCCGTGGCTGGGCAGTGCCTGCCGCTTTGAGCCAACGTGTTCGCGCTATGCCATTGAGGCGCTCGAGCGCCACGGTGCCGCTGCTGGCAGCTATCTGGCAGCGTGCCGGCTGGCGCGCTGCCATCCTTGGTGTGCGGGCGGGCGCGACCCCGTGCCCGCGCAGCCGCCCGTTTTCTTCCGCCATTTTTCCTGCGCCGCTGCGCGCCCCGCCCGCCATGAATGACATCCGCCGCACCGCCCTCTGGGTGGTTTTCATTTTTTCGCTGCTGATGCTGTGGAACAACTGGCAGCTCCATAAGGGGCGCCCTGGCATGTTTACGCCTCCACCGCAAGCCGCTGGCAGCGCCCCGGCGCCAGCGGGCGTGCCAACTGCGGGCAGCGCCAGCGTGTCGCCGCCGCCCGCTGCGGTGCCCGGGCTGCCCGCCGCGCCTGTGGCTGCCGTGCCCGAAGCCACGGGCGGCGAACTCATCACGGTAGACACCGACGTGCTGCGGCTGACGTTTGACACCGCTGGCGGCTCGCTGGTGCGCAGCGAGTTTCTCAAACACATCGGTGCCGATGGGCAGCCTTTCGTGCTTCTGGACAACTCGCCCGCGCGCACCTACCAGGCGCAAACCGGGCTGTTGGGCGGCAGCGGCGCTTTCCCCACGCACAAAACGCTGATGCGCTTTTCTGGCCCACGCCATCTGGCCGATGGCGCCGGCGAAATGCAGCTGCGCTTTGAGGCGCCGGATGCCGGCGGGCTGCGGCTGGTGAAAACCTACACCCTGCGCCGTGGCGAATACGCCATTGGCGTGCGCCACGACATCACCAACACCAGTGGCCAGTCGCTGACGCCGCAGATGTATATGCAGCTTGTGCGCGACGGCGGCAAACCCGGTGGCGAAACCGGCTTTTATTCCACCTTTACCGGTCCAGCCTTTTACAGCCCGGAGCAAAAGTTCCAGAAAGCGGGATTTGACGATATTGACAAAGGCAAGGCCGATTTTGTGCGCGACACCTCAGGCGGCTGGGTCGCAATGGTGCAGCACTATTTCGCCAGTGCCTGGCTGCCCGCCGAAGGCACGCCGCGCAGCAACTTCGTGCGCAAAGACGGCACCCTGTATTCCGCCGGTTCCATATTGGGTGCCACATCGATTGCCCCGGGTGCCACGCACAGCATTGACGCGCGGTTTCCAAACCTCTCTATAAACTGCTGCGTCTGCTGCACCGCATCCTGGGCAACTGGGGCTGGTCCATCATCGCGCTGGTGCTGCTGCTGAAAATTGCCTTTTACTGGCTCAACGCCAAGGCGTATGCCAGCATGGCAAAAATGAAAGCCATCAACCCGCGCATCACGCAATTGCGCGAACGCTACGCCGACAACCCGGCGCAAATGCAGCAGGAAATGATGCGGATTTACCGCGAAGAAAAAGTCAACCCCATGGGCGGCTGCCTGCCCATGATTGTGCAAATCCCGGTCTTTATTGCACTCTACTGGGTGCTGCTGTCGAGCGTGGAAATGCGCGGCGCCCCCTGGATGGGCTGGATTCACGACCTCTCGGCGCGCGACCCATATTTCATTTTGCCCATTTTGATGACGGTCACCACATTGCTGCAGACGGCGCTCAACCCGCAGCCGCCTGACCCCACGCAGGCGAAAATGATGTGGTTCATGCCGCTGATGTTCAGCGTAATGTTTTTCTTCTTCCCCTCTGGCCTGGTGCTCTACTGGTTGACCAACAACGTGCTGACCATCATCCAGCAGTGGATTATTAATCGCCGTATGGGTGTGCCGCCGCAATTCAATTTGCCAAAATTTTAAAAGTTTATGTGCAAAGGACGTGTGCCCGCCATGCCTGCAAGCGCCATTGCCCGCCTGATAACTGCCGCCGCCCTCGCGCTGTGCGCGGCTGTGGCACACGCCGCCGCGCTGTGCGACCCCAACCACCTCAATGAGCAAGCCTGCCTGGAGCAGGCAAATCAGGGCAATGCGCAGGCGCAGCGCACGCTGGCGTATATCTATTACCGAGGCGCTGGCGGTGTGGCACAAAACCGGCAAAAAGGCGTGCAATGGATGCAGCGCGCCGCAGAAAATGGCGATGCCGCTGCGCAATACAACCTGGGGCTGATGTATCTGGCGGGCAGCGACGTGCCGCACGACGAAGCGCAGGGTATCGCCTGGCTGGAAAAATCAGCAATTAATGGCGACAGAGACGCCGCAAAAACTCTGATGGGCATTTATGGCCAGCGCGGCGACCATGCCAAAGCCGCTTTTTGGGCTGATAAAGCAGGCGTGCCGCCAGAGCGCCGCCAGCCTTCGGAGCGTGAACGGCGCTGGCTGCTTGACCTGTGCGGCAGCGGCGTTGCCGCCGCCTGCGTGGCGCTGGAAAATATCGTCGCCAGCGAAGCGAGTGCAAAAGCTGCGCTGCAGCCTTCGCCTGCTGCGGCAGAGACGGCACAAGCCGTGCCGCTGCCCATGCCCGCTCCAGAGGCCGCCAGTGGCGGCCTGAAAATATCTGAATTGGCGCTGCCCGGAAACTCTGCTGCACCCAATTTGCTGGTGCGCGAAGAAAACCAGCCGGCTGCGCCAACCATCATGCTGCCGCAGCCAGAAATGCAAAAAGAGTTGCAGCAGGCGCAATTGGATGCGGCTTCTGCTCCAATTGCATTGGCCGCGCCAGAGGAGGAAAAAACGCTGCCGCCTGAAAATCTGGGCAAACAACTGGAAGAAAAACTGGAGACAGTCGCGGCAGCGGCGGAGCCTGTACCCGCTCCTGGTGCTGCTGCCATTCCAGATACCCAATTGCTGCAAGAGGTGGTGCCCGCATCTTCTGCGGGCGCGCAAGAGATACACAAAGAATCCATTGAACCGGCAGTGCCAGCCAGTGCGCCTGACGTTTTGGATACTCCGGTGAAAATAACTGTGATGCCCGCATCTTCTGCGGGCGCACAAGAGATACCAAAAGAATCTATTGAGCCGGCAGTGCCAGCCAGTGCGCCTGACGTTTTAGATACTCCGGTGAAAATAACTGTGATACCCGCATCTTCTGCGGGCGCGCAAGAGATACCCAAAGAATCCATTGAGCCGGCAATGCCAGCCAGTGCACCTGATGTTTTGGATACTCCGGTGAAAATAACTGTGATGCCCGAATCTTCTGCGGGCGCGCAAGAGATACCGAAGTCATCGCTTGAGCCGCTTCAGGCTGCTGCGCCCGCCAGCGCCCCTGCAACTGTCGCTGCGCCGCGTGGGGCGCAGTTGTGTGCTGTGTATTCTTCGGCACTGTCGGAATATGAATTGCGGCTGTTTTTGGCTGAAAATGAGCGCGAGTTTGATGCTGCGCGTCCGAGGATGGTGCAAAAGCTCTTGCGCCGCGGGCTGGATATGGTCGATATTGGCACGCTGCTCACCCCCAGGTTCAATGCTGCTGATGCGCGGGCGCGCGCTGCATTGAATATCCCCTACGAAATGCGGCTGCAGCAGTCGCAGAGTGAAGAGTATGGCGCACAGGTGCAGCGGGCGACGCAAGCGTATTATGAGGAGTGCGTCATGCAAATTCTCCCCGCGCGCGCTGGCGCGCTGCCACAGGAAAAAGAATGATGCAGGCAAAGAAAACTTCCACCTTTTTCCCCACTTATCCTTCGGTTCGCATTGTTGCACCGTTGGCGGCAGCGGCGTTTGCTGCCATTTTGGGCGGGTGCGCTGTGGATGCACCGCTGCTGGCCACGGATGGCAGTGGCGCGACTTCGCCACTGGCAGCGCGCACGCCGGCGCTGCTGCAATTGCCCGATGGATTTTCTATTCAAAATGAGCTGGGCGTGAATGCAGCGTATGTGCGCTCACGCATGACGCAGCGCGATGGGCGCAGCGTGCGCCATTTTGGGGAGGACGCACAGGGGGCGTATCCGCCGGTGCAGGAAAAGAGTTTGGCAAAGTATTCGCGCGTGATTTTGGGACGCACGGCGCTGGATGAATGTGTGGTGCAGGATTTTTTTGCCGCCACAGGCGGCGCGCGCAGTGCGCCGTTTTTGACCTCGCCGCAAACTTGCGGGGCGTTGTCGGCCAATGGCGAGGGCAGCCGGCGCTGGTTTACTTACCGCGAAGACGGCAGTTTTGACCGTATTGTTTTGCGCGATTTGCAACCGGGTCTGGTGGTGCATAACTTTGAATATCAGGTCGCGCCTGATGCGCCAATGGCACAGATGGCGGCGGACGCGCCTGAGGAGGACGATGCGCCGGCGCCACCAGCAGAGCAGGCCGCAAATGCTGCTGCGGCTACGGCGCCTGATGCACCGGCATCGGCGGCTTCTGCGGCAGGCGATGCCGCCGATGCCGCGCTGGATGCGGCCAGTGCAGCAGAAAAAGCGCACGATGAGGCCGAAGAAAAATCCGGCGAACAAGCTCATGAAACAGCACCGGCGCCTCAATCAGAAGAGCCACAAACTGCCGCTGGCAGCAGTGCCGGTGTGCAGACGCTGACACGCATTGATTTTTCGCACCCCACGCGCATTGTGTATACGCGCCAGCAGCGCGCAGTGCTGGCGCTGGACGCGCAAGGCGCGTTGGCGTACGCGCCTGAAAGTGAGGCGCCCATCCAGAGCTGGGTGCTGGAGGTAGATAGCGCCGATGGCTCCGAGGTGTTCACGCACGCGGTGCACGGACGCTCTGTGGTGGTGACGGCGTTTGCCGGGGGGCAGGCGCAGTATCAAGAGCGTGTGGGAGCCAGTGGCAGCGCGCGGCGCCGCAGTGCTGAGGAATTGGCGGGCGATGCGGCGTTTGCCGCCGAGGAGCTGCCGGGTATTCGCGCAGCTATTGATGCGGCGCAAAAAGAGATTGACTTCTTCAAGAGCGACCAGGTGCTGCGATGATGGGGTATTTCCTGATTGCCAGCGTGTGTTGCCGGTAGATAAAGATGATGTAGCAGAGTATGGTGCTGCTGCCACAAAAAAGCCTGCCTTTGAGGCAGGCTTTTTATTGCGCGCGTGTCAGCAGGCGGCTTTTCAGGCGTCCAGCGCGGGGTAGTCCAGATAGCCCGCATCGCCGCCGCCGTAGAGGCGGCTGCGGTCAATTTCGTTGAATGGGCCGCCGCGCTCCATGCGCGCCGCCAGGTCAGGGTTGGCAATGAAGGGGCGGCCAAAGGCGACGAGTTCGGCGGGGCCAGCGGCAAGCGCCTGCTCGGCCATCTCTGCGTTGTAGCCGTTGTTGACCATCCAGGCGCCTTGCGCGCCGCCGTCGCGCCAGGCAGCGCACAGTGCCTTGTAGTCAAAGGCTTGCGGCAGCTCGCGTGCGCCGCCGGTGGCGCCTTCCACAACGTGCACGTACGCCAGTTGCGAGGGGCCAGCTTCGCGCAGCAGGTGCTCAAAAAGCGGCTGCGCTTCGGGGTCGGAGCCGATGCCGTTCACAGGCGAGACGGGGGAGATGCGCAGCCCGACGCGTGCGCCGCCCACCGCCTTGACCACGGCGCGAATCACGTCCAGCGGGAAATGGCAGCGCCCCTCAATGTCGCCGCCGTAGCTGTCGCTGCGCTGGTTGGCGCTGCTTTTGAGGAACTGGTCAATCAGGTAGCCGTTGGCGCCGTGGATTTCCACGCCGTCAAAGCCTGCCTCGTCCACAGCCAGGCGCGCGGCGGCAGCGAAGTTGCGCACCACCTCGGAGATTTCCGTGAACATCAACTCGCGCGGCTCGCTGGCCATCTGAAAGCCGCCGGATGCGCCGCCAGCGGCGGGCACCCAGGTTTGCGCCTCGGCGCGAATGGCAGATGGCGCGACGGGCGCGCCTTCCTTGGGCTGCAGGCTGGTGTGCGAGACGCGCCCCACGTGCCAGAGCTGGCAGAAGATGCGCCCGCCTTGCTCGTGCACGGCGTCGGTGACGAGTTTCCAGCCGGCGGCGTGTGCTTCGTTGTAGATGCCGGGCACGTCCACATAGCCAAAGGCGCGCGGTGCCATACCGGCGCCTTCGCTGATGATGAGCGAGGCGCCCGTGTCCGGGTTGGCGCGCTGCGCGTAGTAGCGCGCCATTGATTCAGTGGGAATGCCGCCGGGCGCGCGGCTGCGCGTGAGCGGTGCCATCACAACGCGCGTGGACAGCTCCATGCGGCCTACGCGCAGGGGGGAGAAAAGTCGTGCAGTCATCGTGTTTCCAAAACTCCTTGTTTTCTCTTGTGTGTGTGTTCTCTCTTGTATCCAGGCAGGCAGTGCCTGCGCACAGTCATTATGAGCAGACTTTTTGTGCAGCGCAGCAAAAAACCGCCTGCCGCGTGGCGCGCAGCACACGCCGCCCATGAAGCGGGCACGAAAAAAGGCTGCGCCCGGCGGCGGGCAGAGCAGCCCTTGTGTGCAGGAAAAGCCGGTGTGCGGCGCGGCGCTTTACTCCTGCGGCTTGGCGGCGGCGGCGCGCGCCGCAATCCATTCCTTGTAGTCCGGATGCTCGGCGAGCGTTTTGAAACAGTAGCCTTTGCGCTTGAGGCCGCTGATGATGTGCGAGATGACCGCCACATCTTCATCGCCTTGCCCGGGCCAGCTGCCCAGGTGCGTCAGCAAGATGGAGCCGGGCGCCGGCCCCTCGCCCTCTAGCGCGCGGCGGCGCAACTCCTCGCCGCTGGTGCCGTCGCCCGCGAGCATTTGTTTGGGCCAGGGCACGTGGGCGTAGCCGCACTGGCGCATGGCGGCCACCAGGCGCTGCGAGGCGATGCCGCCCGGCGCGTGAAACAGCGGCAGCGGCGTGGCTTCGCTGTAAAAACCCAGCCACTCCGAGGCGTCTTTGATCGCTTTGCAGTAGCGCGCCGCATCCCAGGTGAACTCGCGCCCGGCGCGCACCCCGAGCTGCTCGCGCACGCGCCAGCTCGGCGCGCGCCCGGGCAGGTCGCTGCGCAGCAGTGGCAAATCCCACGGCTGCACTGCCAGCGCGTGTCCGTCAGCTGCCCTCTCGCGCCACCACTGTCCCCACTTGCGCGAGAGCGCGCTCTGGCCTTCTTCATCTGGGCTATTGCCCGCAAACAGCGTTGCCGGCACTTGCGCGCGCCGCAGCAGCAGCCCCATCAGGCGCGCGTTGTGCATATCGCCCGCTGAAAACACCAAATACAAAGGCTTGCACGCCCTGCCGCTTGCTGCCGCTGGGCGTGGGGCAGGGCGGGGTGCTGTTTGCGCCAGCGCCGGGGCAGCTGCGGCGGCCAGCGCCGCCAGGGAGAAAGAACGCCGTTTCATAGACAAACAATGATGCGAAGGAAAAAAACAAGCCGCCAATTGTGGCGGCAGCCATGCCGCAGCACCGCCTGCCGGCGCCGTACACTGCCGCCGCTCCCCTCTACTGACCCCCCTCCAAGGAGAAAGCGCCATGAAAATCCTGCTTGCTGTTGATGGCAGCCCCTACACCAAAAAAATGCTTGCCTACCTGACCACCCACATGGACATGTTCGCCGGCAAAGGGCACGAGTTCACCGCGCTGGCCGTGCAGCCGGTGCTGCCTGCGCGCGCGCGCTCGCTGATGAGCACGCAAGAAGTCGCCGCCTACTACACCGAGGAGGCCGAAAAAGTGCTCGGCCCCGTCGCCACTTTCCTGGAGCAGCGCGCGCTCAACGTCAAGCGCCAGGCTGAAATCGGGCTGGCTGGCGATGTGATTGCCACCTACGCCGCTGAGGGCAAATACGAACTCATCATCATGGGTTCGCGTGGCAACGGCGCGCTTGCCGGTCTTGTCATGGGGTCGGTGGCCACGCGCGTGCTGGCCAAGTGCGACGTGCCGGTGTTGCTGGTGCGCTAAGCCGTCTTCTTCCCGCACAGCATTTCCCCCCCCTGAAAAGCGCCAGTGTCTTGCTGGCGCTTTTTTTATGGCGCGCTTTGTCTTGCAAACAAGAACGAAGTCGCCTCATCAAATGGGTATATCAATGATTACCCGCTCAATATAAGGGCAATGCAATAATATAAAGATGAGTATCTAATCTTCTTCATCACTTTGCCCGGCCAGCACGTCTTGCACGGCGCGCCAGAGCTGGGCGGAGTGGTGGCGCGGGTTGGCTGGGTCAAGCGAGAAGGGGTTGGGCGAGTCTGGTCCGTAGATGGGGGTGTGCAGGAAAAACGAGAGCGTGCGCGCGCCATGCAGGCGGTGGCGTTCGAGTGCGGCGCGCATCTCGGCGGCGCTCATGGCGCGCAGCGGGTGGAACTCGGTGACGCTGTAGCGGCGCTGGCCGGAGTGCGCCAGCCAGGTGAAAAACTCGGCGCCGTCGGCGGCGTCGCCATACAGGTTCACGCCCGGCTCCACGCCTGCCAGCGCGCCCGCGCGCAGCGAGGCGGCGCTGGCAAAGCGCGTGCCGTCCCAGCCGGCGCGCTCGGCGGGCAGGATTTGCTGCGTGCGCAGCGGCACGTCGCCCAGGCAGCTGCCCTGCAGCAGGCGCGCGAAGTGCGCCAGGTAGTCAACCACTTGCTGCCCGCGCCACTCGTGCCAGAGCATGGCGAGTGGGTTGAAAAACACAGCGCGCGCGTCAGCGGGTGTGTCAATCCAGTGGCGCACGGCGGCGGGGGCGCTGTGCATGGCGGGCAGCGCGGCGCGCATGGGCGCGTCGTGCACAGCCGCCTGGCTTTGCCCCATGACGGCCAGACGCCGACTGCCCAGCGCCCAGAGCTGGCCGGCGTGCGCGCCGCTGCCCTCCAGCGCCACGTCAATGCGGTGGATGCCGCGCGGCATGTGGGCAAAGGCCAGCGTGGCGTGCCAGCCCACGCGCGCTGTGCCAAGTTCGGGCAGCGCGGCGGCGACATCCTGGCGCTGGGCGTTGGCGCGCGTGCGCGCGTGCAGCACGCCGTCCACGTAGATGCGCACCCAGGGGGCGCGTGCGGCATCTTGGGCGCTGGCGTCGTGCACCCAGCCGCTGATGGCCAACTCGCCAGCGGCAGCCTCGTCCAGGTGCTGCCAGAAGTGCGCGAGTGCCTGGCTGCGGATGTCGTGCGCAGGCGGCTGCACGGCGCCCCAGCTGGCAAAAGGCGTGCCGTCGTCGCCGCTTAGGTGCCGGTTGAGCGCCGCCAGCGTGTCAAAGCGCCGGCGCAGCCAGCGGCGAAAGCCCTCGCGCGAAGCCTCAGAGTAGTCGCTGATGAGGTAGCGGCTGTCCGCCCCCATGCCGCCCTCAAAGTTGGGGTAGAGGTGGTGCACCTCGCCCAGCAGGTTGATGCCCACGATGCGCTGGCGCGCTGCATCTGGCAGCGCACACAGCGGCGCGAGCAGGGCGGCGATGGCCTCTTCGCGCCGGCGCGTGATGGCGTTGTCGGTGCGCGCGATGGACCAGGGGTAGAGCGGCTGCCCCAGAAAGCTGTCCACGGGCAGCGGCCCCGCCTGCGTGTGCGCCAGGTTGGCGGCCTCTTGTGCCAGCTCTGCCTCAATGGGGGCGCGCTCGGAGAAATGCGTGGAAAACAGATACAGCACCACGGGGCGCTCCACGGCTTGCACGGTGCGCGCGATGCGTGCGGCGGCTTCGCCATCGGGCAGCCAGGCGCCGCTGGCGTCTTGTGCAAACAAGTTGAGCAGCGGCACCAGAAGCGTGTAGCCCAGCGCAAAGTGCCCATCGGGGCTGCGCGCGGGGCCAAGGGACTGCAGCGCCAGTTCCACGCGCTGCGCCGCTGAGCCGTCCGGGGCGCTGCAGGCGGCTTCCATCGCGCCCTGCGGAGGCGCCATGTGCAAGCAGTCGCTCAGCGGCCCGATGGCGGGCGCCAGCAGCAGCGGACGCCGCGCCTGGTGCCACAGCGCCGCGCTGCCCGCTGCCAGCGCCGCCAGCAGCGCCAGCGCCAGCGCTGCGATGAGCCAGTCGATGCCGCACAAGGCGCGCCTGCTTTGTGTGCGTTCCAGGACGAGAGGGAGGAGGGAGCAACGAGGCATTTTTTTTGATACTCTGGCTATCAACGCTCAATTGCCGGCAGATTGTGCCGGCAATCGTGCGAATACTTTGGGATATGCGAAAACTCTCTGTGCCTTGCCTGCAGCAACGGCAAGGGGTATTTTTTACCCCCGGCAGCCCGCCAGATAAACGGCGAGGAAAATGGCTGCGCAGCAAAACAAACAGGAGAAATGGTACCTGGAAATAACGGCACAAATACAGGTTTGCAGCCTTGATACTCCGGTAATTTACACCTGTCTACCGGTAGAATATGCCGGCAGGCAAGCGATACCCATAAAAAATAATCCTTTCCTTGTTCATCTAGAATGCGCGCGCCGTCTGGGCGGTGCGCCGGGGCGGAAAATTGCATTTTTTTGGCACACATGATGCGTTTTTTGCTTGCTTTTTCTGCGACGGCGGCGGCGGCGCTGGCGCTGGCGCTGGCAGGGTGCGCGACGCCGCTGGCGCACGACGCGCCACGGCTGCGCTACGTCTGCCCGCATGGGCTGGCGTTTGAGGCGCGGCTGTATCAGGACATGGCGCGCCTGGATGGGCTAAGCGGGCAGGTGGCGCTAGAGCGCGTGGGAGCCGATGGCGGCGCGTTGAGCTACGCCGACGAGACCGTGCACGCCATCTTCGGGCTGGGCGAAGACGGACGGCTGGCACGGCTGCGCTACACCGGCATTCCGCAAGAGGTCACATGCTGGCGCCAGCCGCAGCAAGAGGCAGAAGCCGCCAGCGCGCCGGTGCGCGCCTGGCAGCGCCCGGGGCCGCGCGCGCCAGAGCACGCACAGCGCAAAGAGCGAGCAACCCAGACTTGGGGCACCGCATCCGGGGCAACGACGAATATCCGCACGCGCCAAGCCACCGATGGCAGCCGTCTGTAAGGGAAAGGGCACAAGAGATGGCACAGAAACAACGGTTTTCCACGGCGCTGCTGGTGCTCTCGTGGACGCTGATGGGCTTTGCGCTGGCGTTTGCTGTGCCCGGCGTGTGGGACTGGCTGGCCGGCGGCAGCCGCTGGCGTTGCTGGGGCTGGTGCGCCGCGCTCACCTGGCTGTGCGGCGTGTGGCTGTGGGAGCGCACGCGCCGCGCACCGCGTGTGCTGACGGTGCGCGACGGCTTTTTGCTCGTCACCCTGGTGTGGGTGGCGCTGCCGGCGTTTGCGGCGCTGCCCCTTTATTGGCAAATCGATCGCATGAGCCCGGCGGAGGCGTACTTTGAAGCCATGAGCGCGCTCACGGCCACCGGAGCCACGGCGCTCTACGGGCTGGATAAATTGCCGCAAGCGGTGAACGTGTGGCGCTGCTTTCTGCAACTTATCGGCGGCTTGGGCGTGGTGGTGCTGGCGGTGGCGGTGCTGCCGTTTCTGGGGCTGGGGGGCGCGCAGCTCTACAAGGCAGAGACGCCGGGGCCGATGAAAGATGAACGCCTGACGCCACGCATTGCCGAGACGGCACGCGGACTGTGGGCGGTGTACTTCGTGCTCTCGCTGGCGTGCCTGCTGGCGTATCGCATCGGGGGTATGAGTTGGGCGGACGCCTTCATGCACATGTGTACCACGGTGGGTCTGGGGGGCATGTCCTCACACGACGCCAGCTTTGGCTACTGGCACTCGCCGCTGCTGGAGTGGACGGCGGTGATATTCATGGGGCTGGCTGGCATCAGCTTTGCGCGCTACTTCACGCTGTGGCGGCTGCGCTCGCTGGCGCCACTCACCGGCGATACCGAGGTGCACGCCTACTTGGGCACGCTGGTGCTGTCCACGGCGCTGGTGCTGGCGGCGCTGCTGCAGTCGGGCTTTGAGCGCCATGCGGGCGAGGCGGCGCGGCACGCGGCGTTCCACGTGCTCTCGCTGGCCACCACCACGGGCTACGCCACGCAGGACTACCTTTACTGGCCGGCGCTGGCGCCGGTGCTGCTGCTGTTTCTGGGCAGCTTCACCTCGTGTGCCGGCTCCACGGGCGGGGGCATCAAGATGGTGCGTATGCTGGTGCTGGTGAACCTGGCCAAAAGCGAGTTGCAGCGCACCGTGCACCCGCGCGTGGTCTATCCCGTCACACTCGGGCGCGCGCAAGTGGCGCAAGACGTGGTGTGGGGCGTGGTGGCCTTCATGCTCCTTTACACCTGCACGCTGGCAGTGCTCACACTGCTGATGCTCGCCAGCGGGCTGGACGGGGAAACGGCCTTTTCCGCCATCTTTGCCTGCCTGAACAACATCGGCCCGGGGCTGGGCAGCGTGGGCCCGACGGGCAACTACAGCGCCTTGAGCGAGTTGCAAACCTGGCTGTGCAGCGCCGCCATGCTGCTCGGGCGCCTGGAGCTGTTCTCGGTGCTGGTGCTGTTCACGCCAGACTTTTGGCGCTGGTAGCATTTACATGGAGTATCAGCTGATTGCCGGCAAGATATGCCGGTAAGCAAAGATAAGAACAATGGGTATATACACCAGCAAAGCGCGGAGAGCGGGCACGGCTTGCGAAGAAGTTTTTGAAAGCGGCGCCGCGCCATTTCATTGCCCTTGAACACATACTTGGGCGTATTGCGCGTGAAATCCGCAATCAGCTTGTTGTAAATCGTCAGCTTGGGCGCCAGCACAAAAAGTTATTGATGTCGTGCGCCAGATGCAGATAGGCAATGAACGCCCCCATCAGACCCTAGGGTTATTAGAAATTTTCTAATAACCGCGCAGGCTCATGCCAATCGCGCTCAATCCAGCTGGGCGATGCGCCAGATGGATGTAACCTGGTCAGCCATCCAGCTTTGCCGCATGGCGATGCTTTCTGGCGACCAGTCCATATTTTCTTTCGCGAGCTTTTTAGTAATTTCAAAGCCACTATTTTCATACAAGCTGCGCTTGGCCGCATAGCTGTCCGCGCCGGCGCTGCGGTTGGCGCTGGAGTGCATCAATGTCATATTTCCGAGTCGGTACAACAGACTGCTGGCCTCGTCGTTACTGAACCCGCCCCAGCCATCGGGAGCATTTTGAGGCAAGATATGCTCAATATTGAAGGCATCGCTGGAAAAATTGTAATCCTGCCCTGACAGGTGTTTTTCCAGTGCGCACAGGATAAATCTTGCCACACGGTTGTTTCTTGGGTCAGTGGTGCGAATGGATTTTTCTGCAAACGATGCCTTGAAGTGCCGGTCTTCCACATAAATCGGGCGCATCGCCTGCAATGCAGGGGAAAGTTGTTGTATCACCCCACTGGAAACCTTTTCTGCCACCGAATTGTAAACACGCTCTTGCTCGGCCGTGGCCAAGGCTCCTATCACGTTGTAACGCAAGGAAATAACCACTGTTGCGCGCAGCAGCCCCGTGAAATCCGATGCAGTGAAGGCACGGCGCGCAGCCAGCAGCAACGGGTAAG
>ONTY01000011.1 GCA_900320815.1 uncultured Pseudomonadota bacterium | reverse complement strand
TGACCTTGTACACCTTCTTCTTGAAGGCGCCCGTCACCGTCACATCGCTGGTGATGTCCACCAGGGAGCAGCTTGTGCCGCCGCTGCAGCCGCCGCCTGAGAGGGCGCCCTCATAGCCCGCATCGGGCTTGGCGTTGCACACGGCGGAGCCGCCGTGCTGCACTCTGGCGGGCGTGCACGTCACCGTGCCGCCGCTGCTGCTGACGGCGCGCACGTCGTACCACGGCATATCAGTAAACGTCCCCACCACCGTCACATTGCTGCTGATGTTCGTCAGCACGCAGCTTGCGCCGCTGCAGCCGTGGCCGGACAGCGTGCCCACATACCCCGCCTCGGGGTGGGTGGTGCACGTTGCCTCGCCGCCGTGCTCCACCTTGGCGGGCGTGCACGTCACGCTGCCGCCCGTGCCGCTGGTGGTGCCCGTGACGGTGTATGTGCGCTTCGCAAACGTGGCGCTCACATTCACATCGCTGGTGATGCCGTAGACGCCGCACCAGTCGCGGTCGCTGCTGCAGCCGCTGCCCGCGTCGCCCCAGGCGGCCAGCCGGTACCCCGCATCGGGCGTGGCGGTGCACATGGTGCCGCTGCCCTGCTGCACGGTGGTGGGTGTGCACGTCAAGGTGCCGCCCGCGCCGTTGACCGTGGCCGTCACCTTGTAGCTTGGCGTTGGCTTGGGCGCGAACTGGGCGGTCACATAGAGGAAGGGATTGGCGACATTCGACCTGGCATTCGTCATCGTGCACTCGCCACCCAGGGGCAGGTCGGCCGGGCGCTCGCAGTCCTTGAACGTGGCCGTCGATACCCCGTTGGGCTGCAGCGCCATGCTGCCTTCCACATAGGTGTAGCCCGCCTTGGGGACGGCGCGGCAGCGGGCGGCGCCTATGTCCCGGTCTATCACGGTGGGGTCGCAGTCCACCTCGCCGCCGGTGGAGCTGGTGCCCATGATGGCGTAGCTCTCCCCCGGCACCTTGAGGACGTGGGCGATGAGGTAGGCGTATCCATAATCGCCTGGGGGCTCTCGCCTTTCCAGGCGGAAGTACTGGGCGGCGGGTTCTGTGAGCGTCAGTTCCGTTACGTCCTCGGGTTCAATGGTGCCCCAGGCTCGGATGAGCACGATTTCGTCGCCCTTTTTCACCTTCCCCGGATGTTGGGAGAAGTCAATGCCAATCTTGGTGCCCTTGGCGAAGTAGGCAGTGCCGCCGACTCTCAGCATCTCGTCCTTGGCGGGGTCAAAGTCGGCGGGCAGCGTGAAATTGACGGCATCAAAATTTTTCACGTCGCCACCGTGATTCCGCGCGTCTGCCTGCACAACCACGCCCTTGGCCTGCACATTCAGCGTGTTGCCGGTGACGGCATCCCCTTTTTTTTCGGTGTGGCCGCCGAGCACCCCGCCAATAATCTCGCCGCCGGTGAGGGTGACGGTGTTGTGCGTGGCGACGCCGTCCACGGTGAGGCCGCCAAACACATAGCACATATTGGCGCCCCAGGTAGCAGACCCCGGCTGCCCCAGTTTGCCGCCGGCAATGGTGACTTTGTTGCCCGAGGCGTTGCCCTTCCTGGTGAAGCCGCCATACACACGGCATTCGAAGACCCGGAACACTTCGCCGCCGGTGACGAGGACGCTGTTGCCCGTGGCGTTGCCGTTATTGGCGAGGCCACCGTACAACGCAAATACGCTGCCAGCCTGAAGATGCACGCGATTGCCCGTGACAGGCCCGGTGCCCTCGTTCTCTCCCCCCACGCCGTTTCCAAGCAGATTGCCACGGATGAAAAGGGTGTTGTTTGAGACGGTGGCATTGCTGCCCCGGGCCCCGCCCCCTGTGGGACCCATCACTCCGCTGACGCTTTCTGTAATGGTCAGCGTGTTGCCGGAGGCGATGCCGGAAGTGTCAATCCATCTCGTGTCGCGAGCGTCGCCGTCGGAAAAGCCGCCGTAGGCGAAAGGGTAGCTGTTGGTGACGACGACGGTGTTGTTTGAGCCACGGGGCATGTCATTGACGGTATCCCAGCCGATATACCCGTCGCCAAACCAGCCGCGCCCGGTCATCCCGCCGCTGTCCGCCCACGCCGCCGGCGCCGCCAGCAGCGTGACGGGCAGCGCGCGCCTCAGCGCCTCAACCCGCCGGGTATGCTGGGGGGGGAGTATAGGAAGCTGTATTCATGAAACCCTCGGGAAAATGTGAATGGAATGCCCGTGCAGGCGACGTGGCGCGGGAGTATAGGCAAGGTCACGCCATGTTGCGAGTATTTCACGCGCGCGTGCGCCAACGGCAACGCATCCGTGCAGCGGGTATCTGCCCATCACCGGCGTATGAAGCCGGTGATGAATAGGTATTCTGCAAGGGTATTGCATGATGTCTTGATACACATCATTCACCCATCTGCCTGCCGGCTTCATAAGCCGGTGACCACATGATACCCACCGCACAAGAAAAATGGACTGGTTCAAGGCGCGTTGCTTCCAGCACAACATCCATTCCCCCCGCCCCGCCGCGCTTTCTGTAGGGCAACCCTTGTGTTGCCCCCATTTATTCCCTCGCCTCGCCGGCGCAGCCGGAGAGGGGAAGAAATAAAAGGGCGCTCCCTACAGGGTGGACACTTTTGCGCGGGCGGTGCGCAAGCAGAACCTTCATACGCGACAAGGCACAAAAAAAGCCGGCTGCCCGAATCAGCCGGCTTGTGCACGCCCCGCCGCAGTGCAGCAGAGCGCGCCAGAGGATGCAAGGTGGTGCGATTACGAACGCTTGCTGGCAGCCTTGGTGGCGGCGGCGGCACTCTTGGTCATGCTTTCCGTCACGGCCTTGGCGTTGGCTTCGGCCACGTCGGTGGCCTGCTTGACGGCTTTTTGCACCGATTCAGCAGCGTTGTTGGCGGCAGCCACGGCGCTCTTCATCATGGCAACCAGGGGTTCGCTGCCAGCGGGGGCGTTGCGGGAGGCGTTGTCCACCAGCGTGGCGAACTGAGCCTGGCTTTCGGCCACTTTCTGCTCAAACGCCTTGCTGAACTCGGCGGTGGTGCCGGAGGCGATGTCATACAGGTGGCGGCTGTAGGCAGCGGCCTTTTCAGCCAGGGGCTGGAACATGCTGGCCTGCAGCGCGAGGAGTTCCTGCGCGTCCTTGGCAGACAGCAGCGCCTGGGAGTGCTGGGCGGATTCGTTCAGGGCGGCCTTGGCAGCCTGCAGGTTCAGCTCAACCAGCTTTTCCATGCCTTCGAAGGCTTTGGTGGTCAGGCCGTAGATGGTTTCAAGGTTGGCTTTCTGGGAAGCAACGAGTTGTTCAGGGGTGAGCATTTTTGAACTCCGAAAAAAGGTGGATGGTGTGAAAAAGTGTGAGGGATGACCACCGCCTTGGTGGCCATGCTGTTGCAGTGCAGCAATCAGCACAGCCGCGATTATGCACGCTTCCCGACTCTTGTCGAGGGGGTGTGCGTTTTGCACCGCAACAAACCATTCTTCGTTGCTCTGATGCAACATACATCGTGTACGCAAAGCGTCAGATGCGCTTGGGCACAATGCGCCGCTTTCCTCTTGACCCCGCCTTCCCGCACGGAGCCTCCCCCCTATGAGCCAGACACCCCCCTCCAAGCCCCTGACCGCCAAGATTGCCGACCCCGCCAGCGTGGACGCCGCCATCCTCAACCGCATCAGCGTGCGCGCCTTCCGCCCCGACCCGGTGCCGCGCGCCATGCTCGAAGAAATCATCAGCATCTCCAAGCGCGCGCCCAGCGGCACCAACACCCAGCCCTGGCATGTGTATGTGCTCACCGGCGCCGTGCGCGACGAGATTTGCGACAAGGTGTGCCGGGTGTTTGACGATATCTACGAGCACCCGGAGCTTGCCGCGCAATACAAGCCGCACTTCAAGTACTACCCCGACAACTGGGTGGAGCCTTACATCGGACGCCGCCGCGAGGTGGGCTGGACGCTCTACGGACTGCTGGGCATTGAAAAAGGCGACAAGGAAAAGATGCACGCGCAGCACCGGCGCAACTTCCGCTTCTTTGACGCGCCCGTGGGCATGGTCTTCACCATGAGCCGCATGATGGGGCAAGGCAGCCTCTTGGACTGCGGCACCTTCATGCAAAACGTCATGCTCGCCGCGCGTGCACGCGGCCTGCACACCTGCGCGCAGGCGGCGTGGAACGACTTCGGAAGCATCGTGCTGCCCGCCATCGGCGCCGCCGAAGACGAAGTGATGGTGTGCGCGATGGCACTGGGCTGGGCCAATGAAGATGAGCGCGTGAACACCTTCACCACGCGCCGCGAACCGCTGGAAAACTTCACCCAGTGGCTGGGCTGGGAGGACAGGTAAACACTTCCCCGCCCCACCACAGCGATGGGTATATATAAAATTGCCGGCATAAAAAGCCGGCAATATTGTTTTGTCATAACCAGTATAAAAGCGCCGTCCACCCTCCCCTGCGCTGCTGTGCGCTTCACGCGCGGCTGAACGCCCCCTCTCCTTTCTCGCTTTTAAGTAAGCACACACGCGCCCCATGCCCATCCCGCAGCACTTCATCGACGAGTTGCTGGCGCGCGTTGACATCGTGGATGTCATTGCTCGCCACATGCAGATCAAAAAAGCCGGCGCCAACTTCCAGGGGCTGTGCCCGTTTCACAGCGAGAAAACGCCCTCCTTTAGCGTCAGCCCCAGCAAGCAGTTTTTCCACTGCTTTGGCTGCGGCAAGAGTGGCGACGCCATCGCGTTTTTGCGCGAGCACACCGGCGTGAGCTTTCGCGAGGCGGTGCAAGAGCTGGCGCAGCAGTGCGGCATCCCCGTGCCCGAAGACGCGCGCAGCACGCACGAGCGCCAGCGCGCCGCCGCACAGCGCCAGCTGCGGGACACACTCGCTGGCGTGCTGGCGCGCGCCGCCCGCGCCTGGCAGCAGCAGCTCAAAAGCGCGCCGCGCGCCATCGCCTACCTGAAAGGGCGCGGACTGACAGGCTGCATGGCGCGCGACTTCGGCATCGGCTGGGCGCCAGAAGGCTGGCACGCACTCGCCAGCGTTTTTCCGGACTACTCCACCAGTGCCCTGCTGTTGCAAGCGGGCCTGGTGGCGGAAAAAGACGGACGCCGCTACGACCGCTTCCGCGCCCGCATCACCTTCCCCATCCGCTCCATCAAGGGCGAAGTCATCGCCTTCGGCGCCCGCACCCTGGGCGACGAAAAACCGAAATACCTCAACTCGCCCGAAACTCCCCTCTTTCACAAGGGGCGCGAACTCTACGGACTGTTTGAAGCGCGCAGCGCCATCCAGCAGGCAGGCTGGGCACTGGTCACCGAGGGCTACATGGACACCATCGCGCTGGCGCAGTTCGGCCTGACCAACACCGTCGCCACCCTCGGCACCGCGTGCACCGACGAGCACCTGCGGCGGCTGCGGCGCTTTGCCAGCCGCATCGTCTTTGCCTTTGACGGCGACGCCGCTGGCCGCCGCGCCGCACACCGCGCACTGGAAGCCGCCCTGCCACTGGCCAGCGACACGTGCAGCTTCCACTTCCTCTTCCTGCCGCCCGAACACGACCCCGACAGCTTCATCCGCGCCGAAGGCGCCGACGCCCTGCGCCGCGCCGCGCAAGAAGCACTGCCGCTCTCGCGCTTTGTGCTGGAGGCCGCCAGCGAAGGCTGCGACATGCACAGCGCCGAAGGCCGCGCGCACTTTGCCGCCAACGCCCGCCCCCTCTGGCAGGCACTTCCCACCGATGGCGTGCTGCGCCAGCAACTGCTTGCCGACGTCGCTGCCGCCGCGCGGCTTGACGCCCCCACCCTGCTGCACACCTGGGCCGCCGCCGCCGCTCCAGCCCTGGCATGGCAGCGTGCGACGCTGCGCCAGCACCCCGCCCGCGCCCCGCTTCCTCCCCTCACCACCACCGTCGCCCGCATGGCGCACACCCCCATGCCCCAGGGGCTGGACGCGCACGCACGCAGCGCCGCGCACCTGCTGCTGCACCACGCCGCCCTTTGGGACAGCCTGGGCGAAGACACCCACACCCTGCTGGCCAGCATCCAAAGTCCGTGGGGCGAGGCTCTGCGCTGGCTGGAGCAGCAATCCATAGAAAACGGCGCACAAGCGGCCAGCGTCCTGCTGCACGCCGCCCCACCGGCCAGCGCCCTGCACAGCCTCGCCAGCCGCAGCCCCCCGGCTCCGGCCTCTGCCGCACACGACCTCCAGCGCTGCCTGCTGCACATCCAGCACGCCTTTGCCCAGCAGCACGAAAACGCCCTCCTGCACAGCCAGCCCGGCAGCGCGGCGTACGCCGAAGCCGTGCGCCACACCGCGCAACTCAAAAAACAGCTTGACAAGACCGCCAGCGCCCACACTTGACGCGCTGTGTATAATTTCAAGTTTTTTGCGGCAAGAGCGACAGCAGCACCTCCGGCACGGCCAGCAGCGCCAGCGCCCACGCGCCTCACTTTCCACCGCAGGGAAAACGGCCACCCTTCCCGCAAGGACTGCACACCAAATGTTCGCCCGCCCCACTTGCCGCCTTGGGCATACCACGCCCACACCGCCACGCGCTGCGCCCCACGCCTTCTGCCGCCGCGCCGCGCGCCCCTCCCCTAAATCCTCTGAGGTGTTGTGATGACAGACACAGACAGCCAGAAAACCGCCGCCACCCAGCCGCCTGCGAAAAAAGCTGCGGCACCCAAAGCGACAAAAACCGCAAAAGCCTCCAAAACGGCAAAAGCCGTAAAAACTGCCAAAGCAAGCAAAGCCGCACCAGCTGCGCCAGAACAAGCCACCGCCGCCGCTGCTCCCAAGCCTGCCAAAGCGGCCAAATCCACAAAAACAGCCAAAACCGCGTCCGAAGCGGCAGAAAAAACTGCTGTGAAAGCCGCAGCCAAAGTGGCCAAAACTGCAAAAACTGCGAAAGCGGCAAAAACCGCGAAATCCGCACCTGGCGCGCAAGACGCAGTGCCGGCGCCGGAAAAAGCCGCCAAACCCACAGCCAAAGCTGCAAAAGCCGCCTCTGCCGTGCAAGCCGCAGACGCCGCCGCCACAGCGCAGCCCGCCAAAGCTGCCTCAAAAACCAGCAAAACGGCAAAAACCAGCAAAACGGCAAAACCAGAAAAGAAAACAACCAAAGCTGCCCCCACAGAAGCCGGCAGCAAAGACGCCACGCCAACTTCGGCAGCTGCGGACAAAGAGCCAGAAAAAGCTGCATCCAAACCCGCAAAAACCGCCAAAGCGCCGAAAGCTGCCAAACCATCCAAGGCCAAAGCCACCGATGCTGCCGGGCAAGCCGCCGCCGAATCACCCGCGCCGCCCAAAGCCCCTGCGGGCAAAAAAGCCACCGCCCCAAAGGCGGAAAAGAAAGACGCTGCCAAAAAAGAAAAGGCGGCAACTGAAAAACCAGCAGCCAAAAGCAGCAAAAAAACCGCCCCTGAGGCTCCCGCTGCCGACGACAAGCCCAAACCGCTGCGCATCAAAATCAGCAAATCCAAAGAGCGCGCGCTGATGAAAGAACTCGGCCTCGACGACGTGCGTGAACTCTCTGCCGAAGAAATCAACGCCCGCAAAACCAGCCTCAAAGAACTGCTCAAACTCGGCAAAACGCGCGGCTACGTCACCCACGGCGAAATCAACGACCACCTGCCCGACAAAATGGTGGAAACCGAAACACGCGACGTCGTCATCTCCATGCTCGTGAGCATGGGCGTTACCGTCTCCGAGCAGCCGCCTGATGCCGACACCCAGCGCAGCTACGCCACCGCCACTGAAGAAGAAGCCGAAGAAGAAGCCGAAGCCGCCGTCTCCACCATGGACAGCGAGTTTGGCCGCACCACCGACCCGGTGCGTATGTATATGCGCGAAATGGGCACCGTTGAACTGCTCACACGCGAAGGCGAAATTGAAATCGCCAAACGCATTGAAAGCGGCCTCATGGACATGATGCAGGCCATCAGCGACAGCCCGGCGACTATCGCTGAAATCCTGAAAATGGCCGCCGAAATCCGCGACGACAAAACCAAAATCAACACCGTCGTTGACGGTTTTACTGACCAGGACGAAAACGACGACTTCGTCGCCGAAGAAGACCAGGACGAAGCTCTCGGCGACGAAGACGAAGCCATGACGCGCATGCTCGAGCAACTCAAAGCCCAGGCACTCGAACGCTTTTCAGAAATCCAGACCCTGTTTGACGCGCTGCTTGCCGCGCGCGACCACAACGGCTGGGGCAGCCCAGCCTACCGCGCTGCACAAGAAGCACTTTCCGCGCGCCTGATGACCATCCGCTTCACCGCCAAAACCATTGAGAAACTCTGCGACATGGTGCGCGGGCAAGTTGACGAAGTGCGCCGCCACGAACGCGAACTGCGCCACATCATCGTCGACCGCTGCCATTTTCCGCAAGAAATGTTTGCAGCCGACTTCTTTGGGCGCGATGGACGTGAATCGCAAATACTCAACCTTGCCTGGATTGAGCAGCAGGCAAACGCCGGCAAACCCTGGAGTGCCATCATGAAGCGCAATATCCCGCCGGTGCAGGATTTGCAGCAAAAACTCATCGGTCTGCAGCGGCAGGCTGCCGTGCCCCTGCCTGCGCTCAAAGACATCAGCCTGCGCATGAACCGGGGCGAAAAAAACAGCCGCCAAGCGAAAAAAGAAATGATTGAAGCCAACCTGCGCCTCGTCATCTCCATTGCCAAAAAATACACCAACCGGGGGCTGCAATTTCTCGACCTGATTCAAGAGGGCAACATTGGCCTGATGAAAGCCGTGGACAAATTTGAATACCGCCGTGGCTATAAATTCTCCACCTACGCGACGTGGTGGATTCGCCAGGCCATCACCCGCTCCATTGCCGACCAGGCGCGCACCATCCGCATTCCGGTACACATGATTGAAACCATCAACAAAATGAACCGGCTTTCACGGCAACACTTGCAGGAGCACGGGCACGACCCAGATCCAAAATACCTTGCCGAGCAAATGGGTATTCCCGAAGACAAAATCCGCAAAATCATGAAAATCGCCCGTGAACCGATTTCCATGGAAACCCCGGTGGGCGACGACGACGACAGCCATCTGAGCGATTTTCTCGAGGACTCCAGCACCACCGCCCCTGTGGACGCCGCCATGCAGGCCGGCCTGCGCGAAGTGGTGTGCGACATTCTCGACAACACCCTCACCCCACGCGAAGCCAAAGTGCTGCGCATGCGCTTTGGCATTGATATGAGCAACGACCACACGCTCGAAGAAGTCGGGCGCCAGTTTGACGTCACGCGCGAACGCATCCGGCAAATCGAAGCCAAAGCCATCCGCAAACTCAAACACCCCTCGCGCGCCGACAAGCTGCGCACCTACACCACAGGCTAAACGCATTGCCTGCACAACAAAAAGGCGGCCACAGTGCCGCCTTTTTCTTTGTTTTCCGAAAAGGCAAACCTCACGCGGGCGCGCTGCGGCTTACCACTGTCCGCTCAGCCAGATGTTGCTGAAATCCAGTGCCACCAGGTCTTGTTTGCGAATCCAGTAATAGATGGTGCCGGCGTCGCCAAACAACACCCCGCTTTCGCCGTCGTTCTCTGCGCTGAATGTGGGAATTTGCAGCAGCAGCAGCCAGTCGGCGGCGCCTTTTTGAATGGCAGCATTGGTTTGCGGGTTGTCAAAGGCGTCCCAGTCCAACCCCATGAAGCGCATTTGGCATTCTTCTTCCATAGGGTTCTGAATGAGGACGGGCCAGCCGAGCATCCGGCAGTCATGTCGCGCCTGTGCGCGGTCTTCATCTTCGGTTGGCCAAAACTCCTCGCTCAACTCATCGTCCATAATATCCAACAATTCTTCGGGCAAGTTCATGTATTCAGGACGGCTGGCGCGTGGCGTGCAGCTGATTTTCAGCTCAAAATCTGGCAAGTCGTTGAGCGACACAATATCGTCCGGCTGCGCCATGCGTTGCAATGCGGCTTCGGGCGGAAAGTAAAACACGCGCGCACAGCCCTTGTGCTCCAACTCGCCCCAGCATTGGCCTTCGTCGTCGTAGAAAAATGCCAGATGCCCAGCTTTTGGCAACAAACCTTCGGGGTCACAGGCACAAACCTCCGCCATATCAAGCTGCATCATGAAAACCAGCGGACGCTGCATATTGGCGCGCTCTGGCTCCACAATATCTTCGGCGCCTTTGAAGCGCGGCCATTCAAAGCCGGCGGGCACGTCGGGGCAGCCGCCCATTTTGCTGGCGCCAATGGGCAGGGGCGCGCTGACCTTTGCAAAATCAAAATGGATGGAGGGTTTTTCGTGCGCTTTGAGCCAGGCTTCAATGCGCTCGCGTGCGTCGCTGTTCATGATGTTTTCCTTTTGAAGTCGGTTGAGAAAAAAATTCTTGTCCGCGCAGGGCGCACCGCAGAGGTTGGTGAGTATAGCATTGTTTACCCTTATATCTTGCCGGCTATACGATTTTATAGTGATGAATATAGGAGAGCCTATGCAGTGGGTTCGGCGGGCGTTTCAGCGGCCACCGTCCACCAGTCGCGGCGGCACAGGCCACGCGCTTCGCACCACTGGCAGGCTTTGCCTTCGCCCAGCGAACGCAGGGGGGCGCCGGCGCCAATGCGCTGCATGTCGCTTTCCATGCCCGCCAGCAGTTGCGCGGCACGACGGCGCAGCAGGCTGGCGAGTTCGGCGGGGTTGCGCTGCGTTTTGTTTTTGCCGCGCCCTTTGGGCTGGCTGCCATATTCAAAAAGCTGCGGCTCGCCTTCGCTTTTGTTGACGCTCAAAGACAAATACGCGGCGCGGGTGCTGGGGGCGACGTCCAGCAGCAGCGCATAAAAAGGCAGTTGCACGTCTTCGGCGCCGTCGCGGGTGCGCTGTTTGAGCTCATTTTGGCTGCCAGTTTTGTAGTCAAGGATAAAGTGGGCGCCGCTGGCGTTGTGGTCGATGCGGTCGATGCGCCCGGCCAGTTCCAGCCCGCCGTCACAGGCACGGCGCACGCTTTTTTCACCGGCGGCAAAGCGCCAGCCGCCCGCTTCGTGCGCGGCCAGCCACGCGAGGTAGGCGTCGCGCAGCGCGGGCCAGGCAGCGGCAAAGGGCAGGAAGCCGCCGGCGTCCAGCCGCAGTGCTGCCGTTGCTGCCTCGGCGGCGGTGTCCATGAGGGCGGCGCGCGCCTGCGCGTCTGGCGTGGGGCTGCGCTCGAGAGCCTTGTGGAAGTGTTCGAGGGCAGCGTGCAGCCAGGTGCCCCAGTCTTTTTTGGGCACGCCGCTGTCGTCCAGTTCTTCTTCGGGCGCCAACGCCAGCAGGCGCTGGACGAAAAAGCGGTAGGGGCAGGCGCGCAGCACCTCGTAGCTGCTGGCCCAACGACGATTGTATTCATC
>ONTY01000088.1 GCA_900320815.1 uncultured Pseudomonadota bacterium | reverse complement strand
AGGTTCTCCTGCGGCTGTGTCTTGTGCTTGGCTCGTGCGCCCGTTGTCATCGCAGCACGCGCGCCCACAAGGATACTGCATAAATCAACTTTTGATTTCCGGCGTATCAAGCGGGAATCATAGTAATACTCATAGACACCATGGAACAGAACGTTCTCAAAGACTTCCTGAAGGCCGCCGCCGGGGGCGGCCTCCCTGCCGTCCGGCGCTTCATTGCCGCCGGCGCCGATGTCAATGCCGCTGACGACGAAGGCGCCACTGCCCTCATGCTTGCCACCGAGCGCGGCAACACCAAAACCGACCTTGCCATCATCCGCCTGCTGCTGGATGGTGGCGCCAACGTGCGCGCCGCCGACAACATCGGCAGCACTGCACTGACGAGAGCCGTAAGCAAAGGCCACACCGGCACCGCCCGCCTGCTGCTGGAGCATGGCGCAGACGTCAACGCCGCCAGCAAAAAAGGCATCACCGCCCTCATGCACGCTGCCTGCAACGGCCACGTAGACACTGCCCGCCTGCTCATTGAACACGGCGCGGACGTCAACGCCGCTGATGGCGAAGGTGCAACCGCGCTCCTGTGGGCCGCCATAAATGGCCACCTTGATGAGTGCATCGCCATCGCCCGCCTGCTCATTGAACACGGCGCGGATGTGGACGCTGCCAACAACGAAGGCACCAGCGCCCTCATACGCGCTGCGCTTCGCGACCATACCGGCTTCGCCCGCCTGCTGCTGGAGCATGGCGCGGACGTCAATGCCGCCAGCAAAAAAGGTTTCACCGCCCTCATGTTCGCCGCGCCGCAAGGCCACACCGCCCGCCTGTTGCTGGAGCGCGGCGCTGACCCCAGCGCCGCCATCCCATGCAGCGTGAGCGCGCTCAACTACGCCGCAATGGAAGGCGCCACCGCCGCCGTCGGCCTGCTGCTGGACGGTAGCGCTGACACACGCGCCGCCAACAAAAACGGCTCCACCGCGTTGTTGCTTGCCGCAAGCCTGGGGCATATAGACACCGTCCTGCGGCTTCTCGAGCGCGGCGCCAGCGTCAACGCCGCCGACGTAGATGGCGAAACTGCGCTCATGAGGGCAGCAAAAAACGGCTGCGCCGAAACCGCCGAACTCCTCATTGACAAAGGCGCAGACGTGAACGCCGCCGACAGGCACGGCAACACCGCCCTTTCGCTTGCCAAGGAAAAAGGCCACACCGTCACCATCAAACTCCTGCGCGCCGCCGGCGCGAAAGAATAGGCGTTTTTTCCTGATACTCATGTATTCGTCTTTTTCTTACCGGCTTTTCAAGCCGGCAAGAACACAATACCCATCCAAAATACACAACATTACCATGCATCCGCCGCGCGCAAAAAAAATACATCCCTCTCCCCCCGCCGAGCCGCTTTGCGACACGTGGGGGCGAGGGGGAGATGTTCATCCCGCCCGCAGCTGTTGCCATGCCGGGCGGCGCAGAAGTGCTCGCCGCCATCAAGGACGCCACACACCAGCAATCGGGCGCGCCTGCCGCAAAGCCGCTGGACGCCCCGCCCCCGCCCGGTGGCGTGAACGCGCCGCTGGCCAGCGTGCTCGCCATGCCGCAGCGGGGCGCAGCGATGGGCGCCGTCCCGCGCGGGCTGCCCGTGGGCATGGTGCAGCCAGGCACTGCCGCTGCTGATGCGCAGCGCACCTTCTTCAAGGGCGGCGGCGCGGTGCGCTGGCTGATGCTGGACGGTGGGCTGGTGGATGAAGATGAGCGGCTGGCGCAGGTGAGGGGGCGCATTGCCGCTGCAAACAAGCTGGCCGAGGCGAACATCGCCGCCGAAAACGAGCGTGTGCAGCAGCAGGAGATGACAAACGCTGCCGAGCAGCGCGCAGCGCAGCAGGCCGCCGCAGACGATGCGCGGCGCCGGCAGATGTTTGGTGTGCCGGCTGGGTTGCCGGTGTGGTGAGTGTCAGAGCAAGCCGGCGGCGCGGAGTGTTTCGACGCCGAGCTTCAGTGCCCATCTCGTGCCGACGACTTGCCAAACAGGCCGGAAGCGTCAGAGCGGCTTTTTATTTCCGCTCCCCAATTGCACACCTGATATGTGACAAGCGCGCCCCCGCCTGCGCCGACAATCATGCAGGGCGCGCCAATGATGACGAGGGCTGTTGCAGGGAGTGTCGGGACGGTCATGGCGGCGGCTTCGTTATTTCAGCGTTCCGGGTTTTCTGTCGGCATGGGTTGTTCCGTCATGCGGCTGGACTGGATTACTGCGCGGCGGCAAGGGCGCGCACTTCGGCCACAGTCATGCCGCTGTATTCGGCAATGTCTTCCGGTGGCAGCAGCCCTTTTTTGAGCATGTTGAGCACAGTGGCCACGCGTCCTTTGGCTTCGCCCTCTGCACGCCCTTCGGCACGCGCTTCTGCGACGGCTTCATCTCTCCAGCGCCTCAGGTTTTCTTCCAGCATGGCTTGCTCCTTTCCTTCCACGGGGATTCCAAGTCGTCTGCATGTGTCGCCAACAAGTAGCCTGATGGCAGCGGTCAGCACTTCGCGGCCGTCATCATGCAAGCTTGCGAGAAATGCGCCGACTGCCTCTTGCAGCGCTTGCGGGTCGCCCGCCTGTTCCAAGCGTATCAATTGTGCGGCAAGACCGCCATCTTTCAAGGTTTCTTCGGGCACCTTGCGCTCTTCCAGCAGCAGGTAGCGCATCTGCGGATTGAGGGGGCGCAGGTTTTCGGGCATGGGGGCGAAGAGTTCGGCTACGTCCTGCGCGCCTGTCCACGGCTGGCCTCCGCTGTAGAGCACGCAGCAGCAGCGCAACGTAGGTGAGCAGGCGCAGCGCCATGAAGCGGTCGGGCGTGCTCTGAAATTCAAGCAGGATGGCGATGTAGCAAGGAGCGTCGGTGCGCCCCTTGCGCTGCACTTTCCAGACGATGTCGCTGAAGCGCTTTTGCCCGCCACGGGCAACGTGCTCGCCGGGCAGCCGTTCCAGCGTGTCCAGGTCAAGCTCGGCGACAAGCTCTGAGGCGATCAGGAGCAGCAGCGAGCGCACCATCGCCGCCTGACTGAAGAACAGCTTGTAGGCGCTGTCGTGCTGTACGCGCGGCTTGCGCATGGTGCGTACATTGCGCGGCGCCTTGTGCGTGCGGTGCGGTGGAGGGTGTTTCCTGGGCATGGGGTGATGCGGAATGTAAAGATACCGTTGGTGATAACACTTCTTTGGCGGCTTATAAAGCCGGCGACGAAGCTCAATTATCAGGAGTATGCGGTTTTTGCGCCGATGGCATCAGTTGAAATGCGGATTTCCCCGTTCCTAGAATGGCTCAGTGTGTCAGTTTGAAGCAAGGAGAAAACACTATGAACCGTGTCTGCCAGATTCTTGGCATCCAGTATCCCGTGATTCAGGCGCCGATGGCGTGGATTACGTCGCCGGAGCTTGTTGCCGCCGTGTCCAATGCGGGCGGGCTGGGCGTGCTGGGCACCGGCGCCGGCTCGGAGGAGATGACCCGCACCGTGGAAGAAACCACCGAGGCCATGCGCGACGCCGTGCGCCGCACGCGCTCGCTCACGGACAAGCCGTTTGGCGTGAACGTGTTTCCTGCCGACGTTGACCCCTACGGGTTCAGCGCCGCCATCATCGAGATGCTCAGGGAAGAGGGCGTGAAGATTCTCGTCGTCGCAGGCAGCATTGCCACGGAGGAGTTCTCCAAGTGGAAGCAGCAGGGCTTCACCCTCATTGTGCGCGAGGCCAATCCCACGGTGCGCGGCGCGCAGGCGGCGGAAAAGGCGGGCGTGGACATCATCGTGGCCACCGGCTGCGACGAGGGCGGCTCCATGCCGAGCCTGACCACGGGCACCACGGCGGCCACGATGCTGCTGGCGGAGAGCGTCTCCATTCCCGTGCTGGCGGCGGGCGGCATCGTGAACGCCAAGATGGCGCTGGCTGCCAAGGTGGTGGGCGCGGAGGGCGTGTTTGTGGGCACGCGCTTCATCCTCTCCAAAGAGTGCCGCGCGGCGGATGCGACCAAGGCTGACATCATGGCCACGCATCCGGACGATTTCATCGTCTACACGCAACGCAATGGCCAGGCGCGCTGGCGCACTACGCCGCACAAGGTGGGGCGCGAGGGGCTGGCGGCGAACCAGCGCGGCGACTTCAACCCGCCACCCGGCAGCTTTTTTGAGGGCATGCTGCGCGGCAATCTGGACGCGGGCGTGAACACGGTGTGCAACGTCGCCAGCCTCATCAAGAGCATTGATTCGTGCGCCGATATTGTGCGGGAGCTGGCGGCGCCGTTTGAAGAAAATTGAGTGCGCGCTGTCGCGCATGAAAAAGCCGCGCTTTTTTGGCGCGGCTTTTGCTTTTTAGGGCTGCAGACTGATTATTTGCTGTAGTCGTAGACGCCCATGCCGGTTTTGCGACCCAGGCGGCCAGCAGCGACATATTCACGCATCAGCGGGCAGATGCGGTATTTGCCGTCGCCAAACTGGCTCATGAACACTTCCATGATGGCCAGGCACACGTCAATGCCAATCATGTCAGCCAGGGCGAGCGGGCCGATGGGGTGGTTGCAGCCCAGTTTCATGCCTTCGTCAATGTCTTCGGGCGCGGCAACGCCTTCGGCGAGCACGAAGAAGGCTTCGTTAATCATGGGAATGAGGATGCGGTTGACGACGAAACCGGGGGCGTTTTTCACCGTAATCGGTGTTTTGCCCAGTTCGCTGGACAGGGCTTTGACGGCGTCGTGCGTGGCGTCGCTGGTTTGCAGGCCGCGGATGATTTCAACGAGTTTCATCACGGGCACGGGGTTGAAGAAGTGCATGCCCACGAATTTGTCGGGGCGCCCCGTGGCGGGAGCAAGCTGGGTGATGGAAATCGATGAGGTATTGGTGGCGATGATGGTTTCCGCCGGGGTCACGTCTGCGATTTGTTTGAGGATTTTTTCTTTCAGCCCCAGGTTTTCTGTGGCCGCTTCCACGACGAGTTGTGCGCCTTTGAGGTCGTCATATGAGGTGCTGCCTTTGATGCGGGCAAGAGCAGCGTCCTTGTCGGCGGCGCTCATTTTTTCCTTGGCCACGAGTTTGTCCAGGCTCTTGGTAATGGTGGCGATGCCGCGCTCCACCTGTGGCTGGCCAATGTCCACCATGACCACATTAATGCCCTTGACCGCGCACACCTGCGCGATGCCGTTGCCCATAGTGCCGGCGCCGACGACGCCAACGGTTGTGATGCTGCTCATTGCTGTGTTCTCCTGTGAGAGTGCGTGTGAAAAGTGAACGGCTAAGGGGAGTGGAGGCGGGGCAGTACGCGCCGCCAGCGCACCACCTGCCGAGAAAATATCGCGCCGCAGCCACCCTGCCAAGGATGACTGCGGCGTGAAAAACCTCATGCGCTATTTTATGTGCGCGCGTCCTTTGGCTGCTTTTCGCCTCTCGCTTCTTCTGCCTCCATGCTTTTTGTTTCCTTCTCGCCTCATCGTGCGGCGGCGCGTGTGCGTGCACTGGCTGCCGTTGCCGTGCTGGCGCTGACGCTGCTGGCAGCGGCGAATGCGCTGCTGGCGCAGATGTTTTTTGAGGGCAGCGACCGCCAGCGGCTGCACGCGCACCTGCGGCAGGTGCGCGAGGCGCTGGCGGCCAGCGATAGCGCAGCGGCGCTGGCGCTGCTGCCCGAGCGGCTCGAGCACCGCTTTGCTGCGCTGCCGGATGTGACGCTGCGCGTGCAGGGAGCGTACGGGCAGCCGCTGTATGAACAAGGGACGACGGTGCCGCAGGTGGTGCTGGCGCGCGCGGCGACGACGCCGGCGCCGCTGCAGCAGTGGGTGGATGCCGAGGAGCGCCGCTGGCGCGGGCAGGCGGTGCTGATGCGCGCGCCGCTGGATGGCGCCGCGCCGCTGGCGGTGGTGGTGGCGCTGGATGTGCAGCGGCAGTGGGCGTTTGCGCTGCGGTTGCACGCGGCGTTGGGCGTGTATGTGCTGTTGGTGTGCGGGGCGCTGGCGTGGCTGGCGCGGCGCGTGCTGGCGGCGTTGGTGCCGCCGCAGCATAGTGGCGCTGTGCTTTCAGATGTTTATATACCCCAAATGACAAAGTATTAGTGCAGGCGTGTTTTGCGGGCGTTGAATGGTATGAACTGGGGAGTATTAGAGTTTATCGGTGTGCACGGGCACGCGCGGCGCCACCGCGCACATGAGCTCGTAGCTGATGGTGCCGGCGGCGTGCGCCACCTCGTCAATGGGCAAGGTGGCGCGGCCATCGGCAGTGGTGCCCCAGAGCACGACTTCGCTGCCCATGCGCGCCTGCGGCACGTCGGTCACGTCCACGGCGAGCATGTCCATGCTGATGCGCCCGATGGTGCGCGTGCGCACGCCGTCAACCAGCACGGGCGCGCCGTCGCCGGCGCTGCGCGGGTAGCCGTCGGCGTAGCCGCAGGCGGCGGTGGCGATGCGCATGGGTTTTTCGGCGCGGAAGGTGAAGCCGTAGCCCACGGCCTCGCCCGCCGCAATGCCGTGCACTTCCAGCAGCCGCGTGCGCAGGCTCATGGCGGGGCGCAGTTCCCAGTCAGCCGCGCTGTGGGCGGGGAAGTCGGGCGCGGCGCCGTAGAGCACGATGCCAGCGCGCACCCAGTCGCAGGCGGTGTCCGTGTCGCCGTGCAGCAGGGTGGCGGCGCTGTTGCACACGCATTTTTCGCCCGGCAGCCCCTCGGTGGTGCGCTGGAACACGCACCACTGCGCGGCGATGCCTTCTGACCCATCCGCATCGGCAAAGTGCGTGATGTGGCCGACGCTGGCCACCTGCGGCAGCGCAGCCAGGCGCGCGTAGGCGCTGCGGTACGCCTGCGGCGCAAAGCCCAGGCGGTTCATGCCGCTGTTGAGTTTCAGCAGCACATGCTGCGGCGTCGTGGCGCGGTGCGCGGCAAGCCACTCAAGCTGTTCATTGCAATGCACGACGTGCGCGAGTTGCAGACGCGAGCACTCTTCCAGCTCGCGCGCGTCAAAGGTGCCCTCGATGAGCACGATGGGACCGCGCCAGCCAAAGGCGCGCAGGCGCTCGGCCTCTGCCACTTCCAGCAGGGCAAAGCCGTTGGCGCCGCGCAGGCCGGCAAACGCGCGCTCTATGCCGTGGCCGTAGGCGTCGGCCTTGACGACGGCCCACAGGCGCGCATCGGGCGCGGCGCGGCGCACGCGCTGCAGGTTGTGGCGCAGCGCGCCGGTGTGAATGTGGGCAGTGATGGGGCGGGTCATGGTGGCAAGCCTACAACCTTCCCGCCACCACTGCCTCGCGCCTTCACCCTGAACCTCCCCAGTTGTGCCGCTGCTCGCGCGTGCGGGGACGAGCCGAGTTGGTGAGACCCACCTCAAAGTCGCCCAGCCGCTGCTCGCGCGTGCGGGGACGAGGGCAGGCGACGGCTGTCGCCGTTGCCCGAACAGAATCAAAAAAATGGGCTGTGTTGAAACGCTGCTGAGTTGGCGTGAACGAGTTTTACCTGCAAAACCGGAAAGCCTCGTGCATGATGAGCATTCAAAATGCGAAGACGAACGGCATAAAGGCGCTGACATGCCGTGAACATGTCAATGATCCGGAATCCACTGGCAGAGATGTTTCAGGTATGTCCGGCCACGACAAAATCCTTCAAACCAGGTCAACAACGGTTCAACAGAGCCGGCAAAGTGCCTTATGCAGGCGCTTTGCCTATTTCTTGGCACCGGCATTCAGCAAGACTTCTACAACTTCATGATGCTTTCCGTCCCTGGCGTAGTAGAGAGCAGTGTGGTAGTGTTTGTCGAACTTGTTGACGCTGGCGCCCGCATCAATCAAGCAGCGCACGGCATCAGCGTATCCATTCATGGAAGCCAGCATCAACGCCGTGCTGTTGTAGTCCATATAGTCTTCATCGTATGCGCCTTGGTGAAAACTCTTATCTACATCAGCACCGGCTTCTGCCAGCAGCTTGATAACACCTGTCTGTCCAGCCATTGCTGCAAACATGATTGGCACCATGCGCTTATACATTTCATAATCGATTTTAAGTGTTGCCATGACATCCGGCTTTGCACCTGCCTGCAAAGCTCGCCGGACAGCATCCTCATCACCAACAAATGCGGCCGCGCAGAAGTCGTATACCCAATCATACACATGGTCGCGCTTTTCCTGTATGTGGCTGGCAATATCTTTGTCGTAGAGTGCGCGCGCTGCTTCCATTTTTTCACAGACCAGCGCCACCTGCAAGGCGCGGTATCTTTGTTCTGCCCCAGCTTCAAGCAACAATGGGATGATTTCATGGCGGTTCCATCGTGCGGCATATTCAATGGCACTTTCCAGCGATTGTTTCTCGTTGACATCAGCTCCCGCATCAATAAGGATTTTTACAATTTCCGCATTCCCTGAGCGTACGGCTTTTATCAATGGATAGTTTTTTCTGTGGCAGAATAAATCCGGTTTGGCGCCAGCTTCCACGAGCTTGCGAACAAGGGCGGCGTCTTTTTTCTCGATGGCAAGCATGAGGGCGTTGTTCTCGTCATTTGCGGCGTTGAGGTCAACGCCATCATTAAGGAGTGCGTCCGACGGTGTCGGGCAGCGAACGCTCAATGGCGTAGCAAAGCATGAGAGCCTTGATATGGTTGGAAAGTTGCATGATGAAGTCCTCACAAAATCTTGCTCCGATGATACACACGGCGCACTGAAAGTAAAACTGGCGCTCCCTGCCTGTTTTTTTGGCGAGTAAGTCAACGATGGTTCAACAGAGCCAGAAAATGCCGGGTATTGCATAATCGCCGGCTTGTGTTGCCTGCAATACCATATTTTCATATGGAGTATGCGCTTTCCATACGCCCGTGCTATAACGGCTGTGGCGCGTCTTTTTTTGCCCCTTTCGCCACCACGATGACCACCGCCTCGCCCATGTGTCGCCGCTGCCTTTGTCCGGTCGCTGCTGCGCGCTGCGCCGGGCGGCAGGGAGGGCGCGGGCGGTGAAGCGCGGCTTTGCCACCATCATGGCGGCGCAGTTTTTCAGCTCGCTGGCCGACAACGCGCTGTTTGTCGCCGCCGTGGAGCTGCTGCGCTCGCAGCGCGCGGGCGCGTGGCAGGAGGCGGCGCTGGTGCCCATGTTTGCCCTGTTTTACGTGCTGCTGGCGCCGT
>ONTY01000304.1 GCA_900320815.1 uncultured Pseudomonadota bacterium | reverse complement strand
AGCGCGCGCAGATGTTCAGCCTGCCCGATGCGAATATCCACAATATCGCCGTCGATGGTGTGTTTGACGACTGCCAGGACATGGTGAAAGCCGTCAGCGGCGATATTGAGTTCAAGCGCCGCTGGCATATTGGCGCGGTAAACAGCATCAACTGGGCACGGCTGCTGGCGCAGGTGGTGTATTATTTTGCCGGTTATTTCCAGGCGACAGAAACCAATGCTGAAACGGTGGATTTCACCGTACCCAGCGGCAATTTCGGCAATATCTGCGCCGGGCATGTGGCGCGCATGATGGGGCTGCCGATTCGCCGCCTGATTGTGGCGACAAATGAAAATGACGTGCTCGACGAGTTTTTCCGCACCGGCACCTATCGCGTGCGCTCTGGCGCCGAGACGCTGGCCACCAGCAGTCCGAGTATGGACATCAGCAAGGCGAGCAATTTTGAGCGTTTTGTTTTTGATATTGTGGAGCGTGATGCAGCGGCGTGCGCGCGGCTGTTTGGGCAGCAATTGCCGCAGGCCGGGCAGTTTAAATTGAAAGCACCGCTTGCCGCCTGGCGTGCTGCGGGCCAAGCGTGGGAGAGCGGGCGCAGCACGCACGCCGAGCGCATGGCGACGATTGCGGCAGTGCACGCGGCGCACGGCGTGCTGATTGACACGCACACCGCCGACGGCGTGAAGGTGGCGCGCGAGAGGGCGCAGCCGGGCGCGCCCATGATTGTTTTGGAGACGGCGCAGCCAGTGAAGTTTGCCGACGCCATTGCCGAGGCGCTGGGGCAGCCGATGCCGCTGCCAGAAAAATGGCGCGCGCTGCAGGAGTTGCCGCAGCGTGTGCAGCGCATGCCGGCGGATGTGGCGCTGCTGCGCGCGTACATTGAGCAGCACTGCGGCTGATTTTTTGCAACGCAAAACACCGCGACTGCCCGCATCTTCTGCGGGAAATATGCTCTCTTTTCAAGACAAGTGATGAGGAAACACACCGGATGAATGCCACAGCTGCCAAACCCGCGCCCGCCGGCCTTGTGCCGCTGGACGATGCCCTGAAAACCCTGCTGGCGCACGCCACGCCATTGGGGCGCACGGAAACGGTGAGCCTGCTGGCCGCCGATGGCCGCGTGCTGGCGCGCGCTGAAACCTCGCCTTTGAGCGTGCCCGCGCTGGACAACGCCGCGATGGACGGCTGGGCGCTGCGCGCTGCTGACGCCGCCGAAGGCGCCGTGCTGCCCGTGAGCCAGCGCATCGCCGCTGGGCAAGTGGGGCAGCCGCTGGCTGCCGGCAGCGCGGCGCGCATCTTCACCGGCGCGCCCGTGCCCGACGGTGCCGACACCGTGGTGCAGCAGGAGCACACCGAGGCGCTGGACGGCGGCGCGCGTGTGCGCCTGCTCAAACCCGTAAAGCTGGGCCAGCACGTGCGCCGCGCCGGGGAAGACGTGCAGCGCGGCGCCACCGTGCTGCGCGCAGGCGAGCGGCTCACGCCCGCCGCCATTGGCATGGCCGCCAGCCTTGGGCTGGCGCAGCTTGAAGTGGCGCACAGACCGCGCGTGGCGCTGCTGTGTTCGGGCGACGAGTTGCGCGAGCCGGGCAGCATTGCCCCCGCCGACATGCCCGCCGGCGCCATCTTCAACAGCAACCGCTACACGCTGCACCTGCTGCTGCGGCGGCTGGGCTGCGAGGTGCAGGACGCCGGCAGCATCCCCGACGCTCCAGGCGCCACGGTGCAGGCGCTCTCGTGCGCCGCCGAGAGCGCCGACCTCATCATCACCAGCGGCGGCGTGAGCGTGGGCGAAGAAGATCACATCCGCGCCGCCGTGCAGCAGTTGGGTGAGCTGCACTTCTGGCGCCTTGCCATCAAGCCCGGCAAGCCCTTTGCCTTTGGCCGCGTGCGCGGCGCGCACTTCATCGGGCTGCCCGGCAACCCGGTCAGCAGCTACGTCACCTTCCTCTTGCTTGTGCGCCCCTTTGTGCTGCGGCTTGCAGGCGTGGAGCATGTTGCGCCGCCTGCGCTCACGCTGCGCGCCGCCTTTGACTGGAAAGCCGGCAGCCGGCGCGAGTTTTTGCGCGTGCGCCGCAACGCAGCGGGCGAGGTGGAACGCTTCGCCAACCAAGGCTCCGGCGTGCTCACCTCGCTGCACTGGGCCGATGGCCTGCTTGACGCGCCCGCCGACTGCGACATTGCACGCGGCGACGCCGTGCGCTTCCTTTCCCTCACGGAGCTGCTGGCATGAACACCATCACCGTGCGCTACTTCGCCGCCACGCGCGAAGCCATCGGCTGCGACGCCGAAACCATCCACACCGCCGCCGCCACCATCGGCGCGCTGCGCGCCGAACTCGCCGCGCGCAGCCCACGCCACGCCGCCGC
>ONTY01000194.1 GCA_900320815.1 uncultured Pseudomonadota bacterium | reverse complement strand
CGGTAGATGCAATGCAAGTCGCCGAACGCGGCGCCCCACCAATGAAACCCATGTCGCCAATGAGGCTCCCAGGGCCAAGCACAGAGACAACAACGCTGTCTTGCGTCGCTGACAAGTCATTTTCTACGGTGACTTCCCCATCGAGCAGCAGCGCCATGAAGTCACTGCTCGCTGCTTCGCCAGCGCGTATGACCACACTGCCTGCTGGAAGGCGCGTGGGGCGCATGTAACTAACGATTTCGCGCGCATCAGCGGCACTGAGCTCAACCAATGCACCCTCGGTAACGAGTAGGGCTGCGGCGCGAATTTGAGCGCCTTCTCCGGCATGAAGTCTGCGTTCTGGCATACAAGCAATTGTAGAAAGATGCACGCTTGCAACAAAAAAATTGGGGCGCTCATGCGCCCCAATACAGAGTATGTTCTTTTGGTAAAAAATTTAACGTTTGGCACGGTATTTGCGCAACGCGGCAATCTGCGCTGCCAACACAGCCAGCTCTGAGGAGGCACGCGCCACGTCAATTTGGCTCTTGGCGTTTTTCAAAGCTTCCTCAGCCTGCTTACGTGCCTCGTTAGCCTTGGCCTCGTCCAAGTCTTTGCCGCGAATGGCTGTATCTGAAAGCACGGTGATGACATGCGGCTGCACCTCCAGGATGCCCCCCGCAACGAAAACGAACTCCTCGCCACCACCCTCCTTCTGGATGCGTACCGAGCCTGGCTTGATGCGTGTAATCAGCGGGGTATGGCGCGGGTAAATACCCAATTCGCCCATCTCGCCGGGTAGTGCTACGAACGTCGCCTCACCGGAAAAGATGGACTCCTCGGCACTGACCACGTCAACGTGAATGGTGTTTGCCATGTGTTCTCTTTCCTGTGTGCTCAATGCCAGACACTCAAACTTTCTTGGCTTTTTCCATCGCTTCTTCGATGGTGCCAACCATGTAGAACGCCTGCTCGGGAAGGTCGTCGCACTCCCCGTTGACAATCATCTTGAAACCCTTGATGGTGTCTTGCAGTGAAACATATTTGCCCGGCGAGCCGGTGAACACTTCTGCCACATGGAATGGCTGCGAAAGAAAACGCTGAATCTTGCGCGCCCGCGCCACAGCGAGCTTGTCCTCGGGGCTAAGCTCATCCATGCCCAAGATGGCAATGATGTCGCGCAACTCCTTGTAACGCTGCAGCGTGCCCTGCACCTGCCGCGCCACGTTGTAGTGCTCCTCACCAACCACCAGCGGATCAAGCTGGCGGCTGGTGGAGTCCAGCGGGTCAACAGCAGGGTAAATACCGAGCGCCGCAATATCGCGTGAGAGCACCACAGTAGAGTCCAAATGTGCGAAGGTCGTGGCCGGAGAAGGGTCAGTCAAGTCATCAGCAGGAACATAAACAGCTTGGATGGACGTGATAGAGCCAACCTTGGTCGAGGTAATGCGCTCTTGCAGGCGCCCCATCTCTTCGGCCAACGTCGGCTGGTAGCCCACGGCAGACGGCATACGTCCCAACAGAGCCGAAACCTGCGTGCCCGCAAGCGTGTAACGATAGATGTTGTCCACAAAGAACAGCACGTCGCGTCCCTCGTCGCGGAAGGATTCGGCAATCGTCAGCCCCGTAAGTGCCACGCGCAAGCGGTTGCCGGGTGGCTCGTTCATCTGCCCATAAACCATCGATACCTTGGATTCACCCAAGTTTTCTTGGTTGACCACGCCCGCTTCCGACATCTCGTGATAGAAGTCATTGCCTTCACGCGTGCGTTCACCCACGCCTGCAAACACCGACAAGCCGCTGTGCGCTTTGGCAATATTGTTGATGAGCTCCATCATGTTGACCGTCTTGCCTACGCCGGCGCCGCCAAACAAGCCAACCTTACCGCCTTTGGCAAAGGGACATACCAAGTCAATCACCTTGATGCCCGTTTCCAGCACCTCTTGTGAGGGCGAGAGTTCGTCATACGTCGGTGCCTTACGGTGAATGGACGCCATCTGCGACTGGTCAATGGGACCACGCTCGTCAATAGGCGTGCCTAGCACGTCCATGATGCGCCCCAAAGTGCCGGGGCCGACAGGCACTGTAATAGGCTGCTCTGTATTAACCACCGTCATGCCGCGACGCAGCCCATCTGATGAGCCAAGAGCAATGGTGCGCACCACACCATCGCCCAATTGTTGTTGCACCTCCAACGTCAGCGCCGAGCCGTCCATTTTGAGTGCGTCATACACCTTGGGCATTTTGTCGCGCGGGAACTCGACGTCCACCACAGCACCAATGCACTGAACGATTTTTCCTTGAACCTGAGCCATGTGTTTTGCTCCAAAAATATGCGTTGCGTGGAAGAGTGTCGTCAGACCGCTGCCGCGCCAGCGACGATTTCGGTCAACTCGGTAGTAATCGCCGCCTGGCGGGTTTTGTTGTAAATCAGGCGCAACTCATCAATAACGTTACCCGCATTGTCTGTCGCTGCCTTCATGGCCACCATACGAGCCGATTGCTCGGATGCCATATTTTCGGCAAGAGCTTGGTAAACCAATGCCTCAACATAGCGTGCCAACAGGTCATCGATAACGCTTTTGGCATTCGGCTCGTAAATGTAGTCCCAATCGAGTTGGTTGCCACTTGCACGGGTTTCTTCCTGCATAAGCTCAGAAGAAAGCGGCATAAGCTGCTCAATAACCGATTCCTGGCGCATTGTGTTGATGAAGCGTGTATATGCAATATACACGGCATACAGTTCACCCTGCTCATACATATCAAGCAGCGTCCGCACCGGGCCAATGAGCTTTTCCAGTCGCGGTACATCGCCAAGTTGCGTAGCCTGTGCCACGACCCGGGCACCAATACGCGTCAAAAATCCAAGCCCTTTATTGCCGATTGCAACTGCTTCGACTTGCAAACCAGCGCCCTGCCATTCTTGCAGCCTAGTAGTCACAGCCCGCAGCACGTTGGTATTCATGCCGCCGCACAGCCCTTTGTCTGTTGTCACCACAACAAGCCCGACCTTTTTGGCATCATGATGCCGCATAAAAGGGTGAACATAGTCAGGGTTTGCTTCGCTGAGGTGAGATGCAATGTTGCGAACCTTCTCAGCATAAGGACGAGCGGCACGCATGGCATCTTGCGCTTTACGCATTTTGGATGCAGCCACCATTTGCATGGCTTTGGTAATTTTACGCGTGTTTTCCACAGACTGAATTTTAACGCGAATTTCCTTGCCGACTGCCATTGCTCAGCTCCTTCTTGCCAAAAGGGACTCTCATGCAAAAGTCTTCTTGAAAGCCTGAATAGCTTCTGTCAATTCAGCCTCAGCATCTGCACAGAGTTTTTTGAAAGCTTTCTTCTCATCGCTGTCCGAATCCTTGGCTGGTTTGGCATCCCACTTGGCGCCGTTTTCCTCAATAGTTTGGAGCAGCGCCGCGTGATGGTCTTTCAGATAGCCATGCAACCCTGCTTCAAACGCGAGAATCTGCTTGACTTCCACATCATCCATGAAGCCTTTATTGACAGCAAACAGCGACGCCCCCATCAGGCTGATAGGCAGTGGACTGTACTGGGGTTGCTTGAGCAGTTCCGTGACACGCGCACCACGGTCGAGCTGCTTACGCGTCGCCTCATCCAAGTCCGACGCAAACTGAGCAAAAGCTGCCAGTTCTCGATACTGCGCCAAGTCAGTGCGAATACCACCAGACAACCCCTTAATCCAGTTCGTTTGTGCCGAACCACCTACGCGCGACACAGAGATACCTGCATTAATAGCGGGGCGAATACCAGCATTGAACAGGTTAGTTTCCAAAAAGATTTGTCCATCTGTAATTGAAATTACATTGGTAGGCACAAACGCAGAAACGTCTCCTGCCTGTGTTTCAATAATCGGCAGCGCGGTCAGAGAACCTGTTTTACCCTTAACTTCGCCCTTTGTAAAAGTCTCAACGTAATGAGCGTTGACACGCGCGGCGCGCTCCAGCAGGCGGCTGTGCAAATAGAACACATCGCCAGGAATCTTGCCCACGGTCGCGGAAATACTCACCCATCGTGCAGCCTGAATATGCTGCTACATACTGCATGGCAGCCGATTCAGATGCCGAGGCAGCTACAACAATGGTGTATTCCATTGCACCGGCTTTTTCCAGCGAGCGCACCACGTTTTTAATCGACGAAGCCTTTTGGCCGATTGCAACGTAGATGCAGACCATGTTTTGACCTTTTTGATTGATAATGGCATCAATCGCTACGGCTGTTTTTCCAGTCTGACGGTCACCAATAATCAATTCACGCTGTCCGCGCCCTACGGGCACCATCGAGTCAATCGCTTTCAGGCCTGTTTGCACCGGTTGGCTCACCGACTGGCGCGCAATCACGCCTGGCGCCACTTTTTCAATTACATCAGTGAGCTTGGCGTCGACCGCCCCCTTACCATCAATGGGTTGCCCCAAGGCATTGACCACACGCCCTACCAGTTCTGGACCAACCGGCACGCCGAGAATGCGCCCTGTACATTTGACAGTATCGCCTTCGGAAACGTGTTCATACGCGCCCAAAATCACGGCACCAACGGAATCACGCTCAAGGTTAAGCGCCAGACCATACGTAGTTTGCCCGTCAGGACTAGGCGGAAACTCCAGCATTTCGCCTTGCATCGCGTCCGACAGTCCATGCACGCGCACAATGCCGTCGGCTACAGATACTACGGTACCCTGATTACGCACTTCGGCACTGACGCCCAGGCCCTCAATGCGGCTCTTGATCAGTTCTGAGATTTCTGCGGGATTGAGTTGCATCACTCGTTCCTGGTTAATGGTTTGTCGAAAGTTTATTGACGGCGCAGCATCAGGCTGCTAAAGCAGCCTTCATCTGCTCCAAGCGAGCTTTAACGGATGTGTCTAACACTTCATCGCCCACAGTTACACGTACACCGCCAATCAGCGAAGGCTCAATTTGCACATTGGGGGTTAGTTTGCGAGCAAAACGCTTTTCCAACACCACCATTAATGCGTCCAGTTCAGCTTTACTGACAGGAAAAGCACTTTGAATCAGCGCCTCTGCACTACCAGTTTCGTTGCCGACCAAGATACGGAACTGCCGTGCAACATCTGGCAATATCGCCAAGCGTCCATTTTCAATGACTGTGCGCAAAAAATTAGCGATCCGTTTGGGCACCCGTTGTTTTTTCACAGCCTCTATAATAAGCTGGTACACTTGCTCCGTGCTCACCTTTGGATTGGCGGCAAACTGGAGCAATTCAGCATTGCTGGCCAGGCGCGCCAAATCATCCAACCAGTTTTGGGTGGCCGAAAGGCTAGAGTGCGAAACCTCAAATATCGCCTCAGCGTAAGGGCGCGCAATAGTGGCAAGTTCTGCCATGACTGAGTTCCTTATACCGTAATCAGAGTTCGGTTTTCAGGCGAGCCAGCAGATCAGCATGAACCGAAGCATCCACTTCCTTGCGCAAGATTTGCTCGGCTCCCTTGATGGCTAATGCGGCAACCTGCTCGCGCAATGCCTCGCGTGCCTGCACCACTTGTTGCTCTGCATCGGCTTTAGCCGCTGTAATAATCTTTCCTGCCTCGGCTGTAGCGCGTTCCTTGGCCTCCTCAATGATTTGCTGCGCACGTCGGTCAGCTTCTGCCAAGCGCACAGCGGTTTCATTGCGTGAATTGGCCAGTTCCTGCTCAACACGCTCATTTGCTGCTGCCAGCTCAGTTCTGGCTTTATCAGCCGCTGCCAAACCATCAGCAACTTTCTGCGCGCGCTCGTCCAACGCCTTCGTGATTGGTGGCCACACAAATTTCATGGTAAACCACACCAGAATCGCGAAGACAACGGCCTGCAAAACAGGGTCGCGTTGATATTCACGGCTCGACTCCTTGCGTCAGGGGGAAGTCTTTCTTAGAGCAGCCGTCAGGCAGGAACAAATGGATTGGCAAATGCAAACAAAAGAGCGACAGCCACGCCAATCAGAAATGCCGCGTCAATCAAACCGGCCA
>ONTY01000077.1 GCA_900320815.1 uncultured Pseudomonadota bacterium | reverse complement strand
GGGGACGATGGCGTAGTCCACGTTGCTGCCCCCCTGGTTGAACCGGTAACTGTTGCGCACCCCGTTCGGGTTCATGAAGTTCTTGAAGTCGGCATTGGCCGCCATGGCATCCATCACCGCGCGCGCTTCTGCCACCAAATCAGGCTCTGCCAGACTTTTGCCAATCGGCAGTCCAGCGGCCTGCATAAAGGTATTGGCAATACCGCCGCCCACAATCAGCTGATCCACTTTTTGCGCCAGCGTGCGCAGCACTGTGAGCTTGGTGCTGACTTTGCTGCCGCCCACAATCGCCAGCAACGGGCGCGCGGGATTTTCCAGCGCCCGCGCCAGCGCCTGAATTTCAGCGGCCAAAAGCGGCCCCGCGCACGCCACAGGCGCAAAACGCGCCATGCCCTCAGTGCTGGCGTGCGCGCGGTGCGCCGTGCCAAAAGCGTCATTCACATAAATATCGCACAGCTGCGCCATACGGCGCGCCAGCTGCCCGTCGTTTTTCTTTTCGCCCTTCAAAAAGCGGCAGTTTTCCAGCACCACCACCTCGCCAGGCGCCACCTGCACGCCGTCAATCCAGTCGCGAATCAGCGGCACTTCGCGCCCCAGCAATTCAGCCAGGCGCTGCGCCACTGGCGCCAGTGAATCAGCGCCGCTGTATTCACCCTCTTTTGGCCGCCCCAGATGCGAGGTCATCATCACTGCCGCGCCCGCATCCAGCGCCATTTTCACAGCAGGCACGCTGGCGCGGATGCGCGTATCGTCACTGACAGCGCCAGCAGAAAGCGGCGCATTCAAATCAGCGCGAATAAATACGCGCTTCCCTTTGGCTGCGCCCTGGGCGCAAACATCAGCAAAACGGATGGGTTGCATTTTTTTGAAAAACCTCGAGTTTCAAAGAGACACAGCGGCAGTGCCTGCCGCTGCGCGGCGCGCAGATTGTAGGCAGCCATGCGCCCGCAACACACCGCGCCCGATAATCGGGCAATGCACTTCCCTCGCAATCCTGACCTGCACTGCCACTCGCTGTTTTCTGATGGCACCCTCGCGCCCGCGCAACTTGCCCAGCGCGCCGCTGCCGCTGGCGTCGACCTCTGGGCACTCACCGACCACGATACCATTGCAGGTTTATATGATGCACAACAAGCAGCAAGTGCAGCGGGCGTTGCCTACCTTACCGGCTCAGAACTCTCCACCACCTGGCACGATGTAACCGTGCACATCGTGGGGCTGGGCGTTGACCCGGGCAACGCAGCACTTGCCGCCGGGATCGATGGCGTGCGCGCCAGCCGCACGCCGCGTGCACGCGAGATGGCGCGCCTGGTGGAGCGCGAAACCGGCGCCGACGGCGCCTTTGAAGGCGCGCTACGCCACGCCGGCAACCCGCAGCTCATCGCGCGCCCGCACTTTGCGCGCTTTCTGGTGGAGCGCGGCATTTGCCGCAGCAGCAGCGAGGCGTTCCAGCGTTTCCTTGCCACCGGGCGCCCCTGTTTTGTGCCGCAGCAGTGGGCCACGCTGGAGCAGGCGATAGGCTGGATACGCACCGCCGGCGGCATGGCTGTGATGGCGCACCCGGGAAAATATCCATTCAGCGCCTCGCAGCGCAGCAAACTGTTTGAACAATTTACCGCCCTTGGCGGCGAAGGCGTGGAAGTGGTGCAAAGCGCGCATAACACCGAAGATATGCGCATATACACCGGGATTGCGCGCCGCTTTGGATTATTTGCCTCGCGCGGCAGCGATTTTCACAGCCCCAGCGAAAGCCGCATCAATCTGGGCGCTCTGCCTCCGCTGCCCGATGGCTTGCGCGGCGTGTGGGAGGCGCTGGAGGGGCGCATTCTCTGGCCGCAGTAAGCCTTATTGACCTCATTTGAACAGCGCCGATGGAGCAGCCTTTCTTTCTCCTTTTCCCTTTTTATGGCTGCACGCGCGCGGGATACGAATCCATGTACTGGCTGTTGGTGAAGCGCACTTGTTTGCCGCTGGTGACATTGGTGGCGCCGGTGCCAAAACGCTGCGCGGGCTGCAGCGGGCGGGTGTAGCCGCCTCGGTAGCCCGTGCGGCCATAGCTGGCGCCAAAGCCGATGGAGGCATTGCGTCCGCCAAGGCGCCCGCCGACGTAGCCGCCGTAGCCAGGCGCGCGCGTGTGGTGGTAGCCGCCGGTGGTGTAGGTGTAGCTGGGCTGCTCGACGATGGTGGTTTCAGCGGGCGGCTGCTGGCCGCAGGCCAGCGCGGCGTTGTAGCGCGCGGTGCGCAGGCGCTCGGCAGATACGCCCCGGCTGCCGGCAAGCCAGTCGGCGTTGGCGCGCGCCTCGCGGCAGGCGGCGCTGTCTTGCGGGCGGCTGGCCTGCACGGCTTCGCGCTGCACCTGCAAGCGCTCGCGCTCCAGGTTCAGGCGTTCGCGCTCGAGTGCCTGCTGCTGCGTCAGGCTCTGCCGCGCCCAGGCGTCGCTTTGTGCCTGGCGGCGGCGTTCGTGCTCGTCTGGCGTGACGGCGGGCACAACGAGGTTGCCGCCGTCGCACGGCTGGTCGGTGTAGAGCACGCGTCCCGTGGCAGGGTCAGTGCAGCGGAAGGCTTGCGCGCCGGCGGCAAGCGGAAGGGCGAGGGCAAGCGCAGCAAGGGTGGGGGCGAGGAGAAGAGGAGTGGTGCGTGTCATGCGCGCGAGTGTTTCAGAGCACGCAGACGCTGGCAAGGCGCGCTCCGCTACCATGCCCTGCACTATGACGACACACTGTTTCAAACTTCTTATGACTGCAACAGCTGCACACGGCGCGCTGCTGGCGGGCTGCGCCACAGCGGAGCCGGCCAATCCCGCTGTGGGCATGGCGAACCCCGCCTCGGTGTATTGCGAGCGCCTTGGCGGATGGCTGGAAATCCGCAAGGATGCCGATGGAGCCGAAAGCGGCTGGTGCCACCTGCCCGATGGCCGCGTGGTGGAAGAGTGGGCGCTGTTCCGCGCCGCACATAAAAAAACCCCGAACGCAGGAAGCCAACCGTGACAACCCTGCCCCCGCACCTCGCCTCCGTGCCGCTGCCCAAGGCGTATCGCCTGCTCAATCACGGCCCCACCGTGCTCGTTTCCGCGCGCCACGAGGGGCGCGCCGGCGTGATGACGGCAGCTTGGGCGTGCGCGCTGGACTTGGTGCCCGCGCGCCTGACGGTGGTCATCAGCAAGGCGTCGGCCACGCGCCGCCTGCTGGAAGCCAGCGGGCGCTTTGCCGTGCAGGTGCCTTGCGCCGCGCAATTGCAGATGGCGTATGCACTCGGCACCAGCAGCCTGGCCACGGATGCGGACAAGCTCGCGCACTGCGGCGCGCAACTCTTTGATCTGCCCGAAGCGCAGGGCGCGCCGCTGGTGCAAGGCTGCGCCGCGTGGCTGGCGTGCCGCTTGCTGCCGGAGCCGCACAACCAGCAGGCGTACGACCTGTTCATCGGCGAGGTGGAGGCAGCCTGGGCCGACACGCGCGCCTTTGCCGGCGGGCACTGGCGCTTTGAACATGCCGACCCAGCATGGCGCAGCCTGCACTACGTGGCCGGCGGGCGCTTCTACGCCACGGGCGAGGCGCTGGACGTGCCCGGCGTGAGCCTGGAAGAGTGAACTCAAACGCAAAAATGCGCCATCACTCTCGCCACCATACCCACGATGCTCCTTCTTGGGAATAGCGATACATTTTCGCTGTAAGATAGGTGATAGAGCGGGCAGCCATAGCGGAAAAACGCAGGCTGCCCGCTCTGTTTTTCATATCACGCAGTGCAGTACTGCATGCCAAAATTTCGGCATCAAAAGAATGAATATATAAGAAGAAACATGCTCATCCTGCTCCTCTTACAGGAGCGTATGGCGCGCCGCAGCAAAGCACCTTGAAGTTGAGAACTTATCGCATTTACAATGCGCTCTGTTTGAGAATCAATCGCAATGCATCCAGCCATGACTCCCCTTCCCTGCCCCCAACCACTGCTGCGCGTCCGTCGCCCGGCGAGTGCACCGCTGCACGGAGCGCCAGCATGAACACCCTGCTTTGGCTGCTGGGCATCGTCGCCGCCCCACTGCTCGTCGCCAGCGCCACGCTGTGGGCCGTCCGTCGGCAGTAATTTTGGTAATTTTTCACAAATCAAACGCCATCCCCTTGGCTTTCCCCTTTTCCCCGCCAGATGACAGCCCCCCTGCATCCAGCCACACCCGCTTCTTCCAGCGCCGCGCACAACGCCGCCAACGCCGCCGCCGTCTTTGGCGTGCTGCTGCTGCACACGGCTGGGCTGTGGGCGTTCAACCACGGGCTCACGCACCAGCCCCCCATCCAGCCGCCCAAAAACATCGTCATGGCGCAACTCATCGCGCCCGAACCCTTGCCTTTGGGCGATGAGGGAGAGGCTGCCCCCGGCCCGGCTGATGAGGCGCCCGCTGCGCAGCCCGCCCCGCCACCGCCCCCCAAAGCCAAACCCCAACCAGAGCCGCAGCCCAAGCCGCGCGCACAAAAAACCAAACCGCAGCCCAAGCCCACGCCGCAACCAAAGCCCAAACCCGAGCCTGCTCCTCGCCCTGCTCCGCTGGCCGTCGAAGACTCCGCTGCTGCCCGCGTCGCCGCAGCACGCGCTGTGCCCGCAGCGCCGCCCGCTCCTGCTGCCGCTGCAGCAGAGCGCGGCAGCGGCAGCAGTTCCGCTTCTGGCAGCACCAGTGGCGGCCACAGCGCAGGCAGCCACAGCGCAGGCAGTGGCAGCGGTGGCGGTAGCGGCAGCGGCGCCGGGCGCGGTAAGGGCGGCTCTGGCAGCGGCACAGGGGGGGGCGGCGGCGTCGTGCCGCCATCCTCAAACGCCGCCTACCTGAACAACCCCCGCCCCGCCTACCCGCCCATGAGCCGGCGGCTGGGCGAGAGCGGGCGCACCGTTGTGCGCGTGCTCGTCGGCGCCAATGGCAGCGCCAAGAGCGTGCGCCTGCAGCGCAGCAGCGGCTACGAGCGCCTGGACCAAGCCGCACTTGACGCTGTGCGCCGCTGGCGCTTCCGCCCCGGCACACGCGGCGGCGTGCCCGAAGACATGTGGTTCAACGTACCCATCGTCTGGCAACTCAACTAAGCACGAAACACCAACTTCCCTCCCACGAACCCGATTCACAGAACACAAGGAAACCACTGCAATGAACACCCAATTCGGTCTGGCACACGTCTGGTCGCAGGGCGACGCCGTCTCGCGCACCATCTTCGTGCTGCTCATCGGCATGTCGCTCCTCTCCTGGCTCGTCATCGCCCTGAAAGGGCTTGCCGTGCTGCGCGCCCGCCGCCAGGCCGGGCGCGTGGCCAGCTTCTGGAGCGGTGCCAGCATGGCTGACGGTCTGCGGCGTCTGGGCGACGAAGCCGGCAACCCCTTCCGCCAGCTTGCCGAAGACGGACGCGCCGCCAGCGCCGTGCTGCAGGGCGAACAGGCGCAGCAGCTTGGGCAGCCCATCGACGCCAGCGACTGGATTGCCGGCGCGCTGCACAACAGCCTGGACGCTGCCGCCGCGCGCCAGCAATCGGGCCTGGCCATCCTCGCCTCCATCGGCTCCACCGCCCCCTTCATCGGGCTGTTCGGCACCGTCTGGGGCATCTACCACGCCCTCATGGGCATCAGCGCCGCCGGCAACGCCACCATTGACCAAGTCGCCGGCCCCATCGGTGAGGCACTCATCATGACCGCCACGGGTCTGGCCGTCGCCATTCCCGCCGTACTCGGCTACAACGCCCTGCTGCGCGGCAACAAGGCCGTGCACGCCAGGCTGCGCCGCTTTGCACACGAGCTGCACAGCTTCCTGCTCACCGGCGCACGCCAGAACAGGAGGCAGGCATGAGGCCACAGTTCTCTGAACCCGAAGAGGGCATGATGGGCGAAATCAACATGGTGCCCTTCATCGACATCATGCTCGTGCTACTCATCGTCTTCATCATCACCGTGCCCGTGATGAAGCACGCCATCAACGTGCAGCTCCCCCGCGCCACAGCCGACAAGGAAATCGCCGAGCCGCAAACCGTACGCCTGGCCGTAGCCGCTGACGGTGGCTACTTCCTCGGCGGCGAAGCTGTGGAAGATGAGCAGATCATCGAACGCCTGAAAGCCGAAGCCGCCCGCGAACCCCAGCCCGACCTGCACATCAGCGGCGACCGCGACGTGCGCTACGAGCGCGTCGCGCAAGCCATGTCCGCCGCACAGCAGGCTGGCCTCACGCGCATCGGCTTTGTCACTGACCCCGAAGGCGTGCCCGAAGCACTCGCGCCCACGCCAGCGCAGCAATGAGGCGCGCCCTCTTTTCACCGTTTTTTTGACCCCCGCACTGCACAAAGGAGACCACACCATGCGCAGCACCCCCACCAACCCCGCCGCCCCTGCCCGCACCCGCCGCACCGCTCCCCCTGCCGCGCAGCAAACTGCCGCCGCATCCCAAACGCCGCCGCCGCTGCCCAGCGGGCAACTGCTGCAAGGGAGAAAAATCGTGGAAATCGAACACAACGGCGCCATTTACCGCCTGCAAGCCACGCGGCTTGGCAAACTCATCCTCACAAAATAAAAAAATTACCCTGCCGCGCGCACACCAGCCGATTTTCTTGTGCTAGAATCCATCGCCTGAATACAGGTCACTCTGTTCAGCGTGGGA
>ONTY01000024.1 GCA_900320815.1 uncultured Pseudomonadota bacterium | reverse complement strand
GGCCGGCGAGGTCGCGCTGCTGGTGGCCACCGACGTGGCTGCACGCGGGCTGGACATCAAAGACGTGCCCGCCGTCTTCAACTGGGAGCTGCCCTTCAACCCCGAGGACTACATCCACCGCATCGGGCGCACCGGGCGCGCCGGGGCCACAGGGCTGGCCATCAGCTTCACCGGTGGCGATGACGCGCGCCAGCGCGCCGCGCTGGAAAAGCTCCTTGGCAAGCGGCTGGATGTGCAGCCGCTGCGTCTGGCGCGCGAGCCGCGGCGCGAACGCCGCGAAAGCCCCCGCCCTGTTCCACCACCGCCCGCTGCCGCGCCGGCGCCGGACCCCTTCTTTGACCAGCCCTACGAAGCCGCCGCGCCCGAAGGCGCCCCGCCCCCCGAATGGGAGCGCCAGCAGCAGCGCCGCAGTGCGCGCCTGCCCGCCAACATTCGCCCACGCCGCAAAGTCGCCGCCCTCTTTGCCCCTGCCCCGGCAGCCAGCGGCGGCAGCGAACACAGCGACAGCGGTCACTAACCAATACTGCCTGCTCTATTCATTTGCTGCCCTCATCTTTCGCTGGCAACGCAATGTTTATATGTTGGGTATCGCAGTCATTGCGACCCGCGCTGCGGCAAGCGCTCCACTATGAATGGCAGCGCCACACGCCGCCTGCGGCGTAGGCGGCGAGTTTCTCGTCCAGCACGGCAAGCTGGCTGGCGGCAATCTCGTTCATGCGTTGCTCCTTTTCAGCATCTGCGCCCACTGCGCCTCGTCGCCGAGTTTCTGGCGCGTTTGCTGACCAGCGTTATCACCGCGCAGGGTTTTGAGGCTGACTTCGCCCGCCGCCAATTCGTCGCCCGCAAATATCAGTGCATAACGCGCGCCGCTGGCGTCGGCTTTTTTGAACTGGCTTTTTAGGCTGCCCATGCCCTCGGCGCCCTCGGCGCGCGCGTGCATTTGCACGGCCACGCCCTGCTCGCGTAGCTGCATGAGGCAGCGCATGGCGGGGGCAAGAGCGTCGGGCGCGGCGATGACGGCGTAGGCGTCGGGTGCGGGCGCTTCGGGGGCATTGCCGCCCTGCTCGAGGAGCTCGAGCACGCGCTCCACGCCCATCGCCCAGCCGACGGCAGGCGCCGCTTTGCCGCCAAGCTGGGCAAAGAGGCCGTCATAACGCCCGCCGCCGCAGATGGTGCCTTGCGCGCCAAGGCGCTCGGTGACGAACTCAAAGACGGTGAGGTTGTAGTAGTCCAGCCCGCGCACGAGGCGCGTGTTGATGCGCCAGGGCAGGCCAGCGGCGTCCAGCATTTGCTGCACGGCGCGCAGGTGCGCCTGCGATGCCTCGCCCAGGTGCTCCATGAGGCGCGGGGCGGCTTCCACCAGCGGCTGCATGGCGGGGTTTTTGGTGTCCAGGATGCGCAGCGGGTTGGTGTGCAGGCGCCGCGTGGCGTCTTCATCCAGCTCGCCCTTGTGCGCTTCAAAGTAGGCGATGAGGGCGGCACGGTGCTCGCGGCGCTCTTCGGGCTGGCCGAGGCTGCCGAGTTCCAGGTGCCAGTCGCTGATGCCAAGTTCGCGCCAGAGTTCGGCGGCCAGCAGGATGAGTTCGGCGTCCGCCTCGGGGCCGGCAAAACCCAAGGCTTCCGCGCCAATCTGGTGAAACTGCCGGTAGCGCCCGCGTTGCGGCCGCTCGCGGCGGAACATCGGCCCCATGTAATACAGGCGCTGCGCGCCGGCGCTTTGCAGCAGGTGGTGTTCAAGCGCCGCACGCACGACGCCGGCGGTGTTTTCCGGGCGCAGCGTGAGGTGGTCAGCGGCGCCGCTCTTGTCGGCGCGATCCGTGAAGGAATACATCTCTTTTTCCACCACGTCGGTGGCCTCGCCCAGCCCGCGCGCAAACAGCTGCGTGTGCTCCAGAATGGGGGTGCGGATGTTGCGGTAGGCAAAGCGGCGCATGGTGCGGCGCACAACGCCCTCCAGCCAGAGCCACTTTTCAGAGGCGGGCGGGAGGATGTCGTTCATGCCACGGATGGCGGCGAGGGTTTGCGGTTTTTCAGCCATAGCCGGTATTTGTGTGCCCGCACAGCGGGGCAATACGAGGGAACAGAGGGAAAGGCGCGGGATTATCCCTGCGGCAAAGTGGCCAGGAGGTGATCAATACCCGCAGCATAAATATGTGTTTGCCCGCTCTTCTTGCCGGCAAGAAGACGATACCAAGCCAACACGGTTGGCGTCTTGCGCGCCCATAAAAACACGCACCTCTTTGCTGGGGCGGCTCTAGTGCTTGAGCCGTGCGCACGGTGCCATCGCAGCACGCGCGCCCACAAGGGGCGCCCGTGCAAGGTGGGGATTTTGTACGTCAATGCTGGTTCAACATCGCCCTATTCAATGGAGTATATACAAGTTGCCCGCATGTATTGCGGGCAATGAAATATCAATTGTTGGGGTATTTATTCGCCTTTGGGCACGATTTGCGAGAGCACGCGGTGCTGCAGCGCGGGCAGGCGGGTGCGGCAGGCGGCCAGTTCGCTGGCGTCAAGTTCGGCGACGGCCACGCCTGGCTCTTCGCCTTTTTCAGCCAGGATGTTGCCCCAGGGGCCGATGAGCATGCTGTGTCCCCAGGTGCGGCGGGTGTTTTCGTGCACACCGCCTTGCGCGGCGGCAATCAGGGCGCAGAGGTTTTCAATGGCTCTGGCACGCAGCAGGGTGGACCAGTGCGCTTTGCCGGTCACAAAGGTAAAGGCGCTGGGCACGAGCAGCACCTCGGCGCCTTGCGCCGAGAGCGTGCGGTAGAGCTCGGGAAAGCGCAGGTCGTAGCAAATGGATAGCCCCACGCGCCAGGTGTGGCCGTCGCGCGAGGGCAGGTCAAAAAGCGCGGGCTGGCTGCCGGGCGCGAGGGTGGCGGCTTCGTCATAGACGTGGGTGCCGTCGTCAAACTTGAACAGGTGAATCTTGTCGTAACGCGCCACGTGCTGCCCCTGCGGGTTGTAGATGAGCAGGGTGTTGATGACGCGCTGCTCTTGCGGCGGAGTGCAGGAGATGGGCAGGCAGCCGGCAAGCCAGAGGCCAAGCTCGCGCGCCGCCTGCGCCATCCACTGCTGCACGGGGCCGTCGGCAAAGGTCTCTTGCGCGGCGAGTTTGTCGCGGTCGCTGTGGCCCATGAGCGCGAAGTATTCGGGCAGCACGGCGAGTTCGGCGCCTCGGCTGGCGGCTTCTTCCAGCAGGGCGCGGGCGGCGCGCAGGTTGTGGTCAACGCGGGTGCAGGAGCGCATTTGAATGGCGGCGGCTTTCATGGCGTGGTGCTTTCTGGTGTGGAGGTGTCGGGGGTGTTGTGGCTGGCAGGCAGCGGTGTGACGTGCGGCTGCCCCCACGTGCCGGTGATGGCGAACTGGCGCGAAGCGGCGCGCGAGAGCGGTTTTTGTAGCACGAGCTGCGCGAGAAAGGCACTGATGCCCGCCACGGGGTTGATGGCGGTGGCGGCCAGTGCGGCAGCTCCGGCGTCCAGCTGGGGCACGACGAGCACGCGCAGGTTTTGTGTTTCGTGGGCAAGGTTGACGCTGCCTTCCATGGCCACCAGCGCCTGGGTGCCGCTCATGCGCAAGTCGCGCGTGCTGGCTGCGCCGTCGCTGATGGCCACCTCGCCGCTGATGGCGTCAAAGGCAAAGCCGGCGCTGAAGATGTCGCGAAAGTCCAGCGCCAGCCGCCGGGGCAGCGCCTGCAGGCTCAGCACGCCCAGCAGCTTGGCAATGCCGGGGTCGGCCTTGAGGAATTGCCCGGCGCCAAGGCGCAGCGCCAACTCCCCGCCCATGCTCGGCCAGTGCGGCTGCCAGGGGGCGCCGTCCCAGTGCAGCTGGCCGGTGATGCTGCCGCTGCCGCCGGCAAGGGTGCCGGGCATGGCAAAGCGCGTGAGCAGCGCGCCGGCGTCACGAAGTGCAAGGGCAAACGCCAGACGGCTGCCGTGCCCGCGTGCGGCGCGCCACTGGCCGCTGGCTGTGAGTGTGGCCTCTGGCGTGCGCAGGCGCAGCGTGTCAATGCGCCAGTGCTGCGCCTGCTGGCTGGCGCGCAGCGCCAGCTGCCCCAGGGCGCGGCTGTTCAGGCGCAGATCATCGACGTGCACGTCAAGCGCGGGCAGGCGGCGGTGGCGGCCCGGCGTGTTTTCTTCGCCCTGTGCGCTGGTAGCGGACGCATCGGGCATGGTCAGGTGCAGGCGCTCCAGTTGCGCGCGGAAGCTGCCGGCGTCAGCGTCGCCACTGCCGCTGCGGTAGCGCAGGTAGCCCTGCGTTTGCTGTGCCTGCACGCTGGCGCGCCAGCTCTGCCCCATGCGCGTGCCTTGCAGCTGCACGCGCTGCAGGGTGTGGCCGGCGGCGCGCAACTCGCCGGCGCGCACCGTGAAGACGTCGGGCAGCACGTCGGGCAGCGCGGCGCTGTGCTTGCCGCTGCCGCTTGTGCTGCGTTCGGCTGCTGGCTGCACGGGCAGCAGCGCCGCCCACTGCTGCACGTCAAGCTGCGGCACGTCAACGGCCAAGTGCAAGCCCTCCCTGGGCAGGTGCTGTGCCTGGCTCTGCACCGCTTGCCCCAGCGCCAGCACGCCGCGCGCCGCCGCGCCTTTGGCTGCCGGGGCGGCGTAGCGCAGCGCCAGCTGCTGGCCAAGCTGCACTTCAAGCTGCCCGCCGCCGGCGCTGCCCGGCTGCCAGTGCACGTGCAGCAGACGGCGTTCAGCGGCGCTTTTGGCCAGCGGCGCGGGCAAGGTGAGCGCCATGCCGTGCAAGTCGCTGTGTATACGCAGCGCGGGCACGGGGCCGTGGGCAAAGCTGAGCGCCAGCTCATACGCCATGCTGCCGCTGGCGTGCTGGGCCAGGGCGGCTGCCGGCCCCCAGGCGCTGCGCATGGCGTGCAGCGCCTGGGCGCTGGCGCTGCCAGCAACGGTGACGGCGATGCCTTTGGCGTCCATGCCGCCGCTGGCACTCACCTCGCCGCCCAGCGCCTGCGCGCGCACGCCCTCGAGCGTGAAGCCAGTCTCAGAAAACTGCACCGTGCCGCGCGCTTGTGTCAGTGGCGGCGCGGCGGCAGCCAGGCGCAGCGTGTTGCCCTCAAGCGTGACGGCGCCGCGCACGCGCGAGGCGTGCAGGCGGCTGGTGGGCAGATCAAGCTCCAAGGCAAGCGCGGCGCGCCCCTCGGCTTTGAAATCGTCCATCGCGTGCGAGGTCAGGATGGCAGCAGGCGAGGCGCGCACGATGCCCAGCGCCGCCGCCAGCGCGCCGCTGCCTGCCGCGCGCACGCGCACGGTGGGGTCAGTCAGGTTGGGAATTTCGGTGTGGATTTGTGTAAAGCGCCAGCCCGCGTGCCCCTGCACTTCGGCGCTGGCGTCGGTGACGCGCATGCGCGCGTGCTCAAAACTGAGCGTGCCCGAGAGCTTTCGCAACGCCGGCCAGGCGGGCTGCCCCTTGGGCAGCAAAAAGGCGGGCACGTAGTCCATGACGACGTCGCGCACTTGTCCGCTGAACAGGAACTCGGTGCCGCGCGGCGGGTGGGCGTCGCCCAGGTGACGCGCGTCGCCCTTGATGCGCACGCGCCAGTCGTGCGCTTGGCCCTCGCGGATGGCTTCGCGCACGTAGCGGCGCGCCTGCGCCGGAATGGCCAGCGGCAGGTAGCGGTGCACGCGCGCCCCGTTGGCGCGGGCAAAGGTGCCCTCCAGCGTGAGCACGCCGGGCCAGGGGCTGCCGCCCGCCGCTTTGGCTTGCTGCGCGTCGTAGCTGCGCCAGCCGCCGGCAAAGCGCCCTGTGGTGTCGGCGTTTTTCAGCGTCAGCTCCGGCACCTCAATGGCCAGATGCAGCGGCGCATCGCCTGTTGCGGCGCGCACGCTCCAGCGCACAGCAGCGTCCAGTGCATCGACGGGGATGCGCGGCTCTTCAAACACGCCCGGAAACTCCAGCGCCCCCTGGCGGATGCTCAGGCGCGCCCGCCCGCCGCTGTGCGTGGCGGAAAGCTGCACGTCGGCGCCGGCAATGCCGGGAATGCCCGCCTCTGCCGCCTTGGCCGCTGGCTGCGCGGCCACAGCCACGCCGCCAAGCTGCGCGTGCAGCGTCCATTGGCTGGCGCCCTGCCAGTCCAGCTGCGCGTCTTGCACGCGCCCCCGCACACCCAGCGCCGCCAGCCGCGTGCGCACCTGGGCAGCAGCAGCAGGCAGTGGCAGGCGCTGCGCGATGGCCAGCAGCGCGCCTGCGTCAAGCTGCCTGGCATGCGCTTGGGCGCTGTGCAGCGTGCCGCCCTTTATACTCCTCCATCCGATATGCAGATGCCCGCCTTCTATGCCGGCTATGCTATCTATACTATCAAGATAAAGGCGTTGCACCGTCAGGCTGTGTGCGCGCCCTTCATGCTGCCAATGCACGCGCGCACCAAGTGTCTCGAGCGCCAGCGGCGCCAGTTGTGCTCCCAGCGTGGCATCCACACCGCGCAGCGCCACATCCACCGTGGCGCTGGCGGGGGCGCCGCTGCGTATCTGTGACCACAGCCGCAGTGCGCCGCTGCCGCTGCGCCACTGCCAGCCAGCGGGCAGTGCAAGGCGCTGGGCAAGCTGCGCGCCATTGAGCCGCTCAATCTGGACGTAGAGCAGGCCGCCCCACTCCTGCCAGCGTCCCGGGTGGCGCGCCAGCGGCGGGCTGCGCAGGCGCGCGTGCAGCGACAGGGCGCCCCCCAGCGAGGCGTTGGCCGGCACTGCGTCCAGCAGCACGTCGTGGCGGCCAAAGGCGTCGTTGCGCAGCACCAGCTGCGGCACACGCAGCGTGACGGGGGCGCCGCTGCCCTGCTCATCGGCAATGTGCAGCGTGGCGCCAAGCACCGCCCATTCGGGCTGGGAAAACACCCAGTCCAGCGCCGCCTGTGCACCGTCCGCGCCCTTGCCCGGCGCGCCGCTGGCCGCAAGGTCAATGCCCGCCAGCCGCCAGCGCCCCTGCGCCATGCGGCGCAGCGACAACTGCGGCTGCTCCAGGGCAAGCTGCACGGTGCGCGCACGCAGCAGCGAGGGCAGCGACAGCGCCACCACGGCGCGCGGGGCGTGCAGCGCGCAGCCGCCGGGCGCGGCAGCATCGGGCAGGCAGACATCGATCGCCGACACCTCCACCCCCAGCCACTGCGAGCGCGCGTGCAGCGCACCGATGTGCAGCGGTGCGCCCAGCGCCTGCGCCGCCTGCCGCTCCAGCCAGGGGCGGGCGGCTTCAATGCGCGGCACGAGAAACAGGTGCAGCGTCGCCAGCAGCACCAGCAGCACGGCAACAAGGGCGGCAGCGGCACGCAGCAGATGGCGTAGCAGGGCAGCAACAATACGCACAGGCACTTGGGGCAATACCAGGTGTAGGACACAGAAAGGCGGCTGCGCGCCGCCGGGAGAAATTATGAGCAGCACCACTTTTGCTGATGAATGCTTTTCTTTGCCCGGCTGCACGGGCGCTGCCGCGCACTCGCGGCTGCTGCAGCGGTTGCGCCGCCGCCATGCCGATGAATTGCCGCTGCTGCCCGCTGGCGTGCCCGATATGGCGGCGATGCAGGGCACGCTGGCGGCGCTGCAGGCGCGCGGCTACGAGTTGGGCGCGGCGCTGCGCGTGCTGCGCCAGCTTGTGATCGAGCGCCTTGCCGTGCTGGACTGTGAGCAGGGCGCGCCACTGGCTGCTGTAACGGGTGCGATGACGCAGCTGGCCACGCTGGCGCTGCGCACCGCGCTTGCCGCCGCGCAGGATGAAATGCGCGCGCGCAGCGGCGCTGCGCTTGCAGAAGATGGGCAGGAAGCCACGCTCTGGTGCGTGGGCATGGGCAAGCTGGGCGCGGGGGAGCTGAATGTGTCCAGCGACATTGACCTGGTCTACGTCTACGACGCCGAGGGCGAAAGCAGCGGGAGAGCGGATGGGCGCGGACGTCTTTCATTGCAGGAGTATTACTCTCGTATCGTGCGAAGAGTAAGGGCAATCATCTCTGATGTGACAGAGTATGGATTCGTCTTTCGCACCGACCTGGCGCTGCGCCCCAACGGCAGCGCCGGCCCGCTGGCCATCTCGCTGGATGCGCTGGAGGAATACCTGCTGGTGCAAGGCAGGGAGTGGGAGCGCTTTGCCTGGTTGAAATCGCGCGTCGTCGCGCCACAGGCGGCGCTGGCGGCTGGCTCGGCGCAGGCGCTGCGCGCCGTGGTGCTGCCTTTCGTGTTCCGGCGCTATCTGGACTACAACGTCTTTGCGGCGCTGCGCGCGCTGCACCGGCACATCCGCGCGCACGCCGCGCAAAGCGGCGCATTGGCGCAAGGGGACGATGTGAAGCTGGGGCGCGGCGGCATCCGCGAGATTGAGTTCATCGTGCAGCTGCTGCAAGTGGTGCGCGGCGGGCAGTTTCCGGAATTGCGCTGCCGCGCCACGCTGGACGCCCTGCCGCGCCTGGCGCACGCTGGCCTGATGCCCGCCGAAACGGCAGCGCGGCTGGCGCGCGCCTACGTCTTCCTGCGTCGCGCCGAGCACCGCGTGCAGTACCTCGACGACCAGCAGACGCACGCCCTGCCTACGGACGCGGGCGACATGCAGTGGCTGGCGCGCACGATGGGCTGTGCTGACAGCGCCCAATTTCTGCAAGAGCTGGCAGCGCACCGCGACTGCGTAGCCAGCGAGTTTGAGCGCCTGCTCGAGACAGGTGAAGGAAGCGGCGCAGGCAGCGCCGCCCCCACCAGCAGCGCCAGAGCGCACGACTGGGACGAGGCGCTGGCCGCCCTGCCGCCCGCTGTGCGCCAGCGCCTCAACGGCTGGCAGGACACCCCCCGCTTTGCCGCGCTGCGCGAAGCCGGACGCGCGCGGCTGTGCCACCTGCTGCACGCTGCGGCGCAGCTGCTGCAAGACGGGCGATGCAGCCAAGAAGCGGCGCTGCGCTTTACCGACTGGCTCGAACCCCTGCTGCGCCGCGAGAGCTACATCGCTTTATTGCTGGAGCGCCCGGCGGTGCTGGAGCGACTGCTGCGCGTGCTGGGCGCCGCGCGCTGGGCGGCGCGCTACCTGCTGCGGCACCCGGGCGTCATCGACGAACTCGCCAGCGCCCAGTGGCTGGACGAACGCTTTGCCCCCGCGCACTTTGAGCGCGCGCTGCAAGAGCGCCGCGCCGCGCTTGCCGCCAGCGGCGAGGATGATGAAGAAAACCTGCTGGGCCTGCTGCGCCGCGCGCACCACGCCGAAGTGTTCCGCACGCTGGTGCGCGACATCGAGGGGCGCATCAGCGTGGAGCAGGTGGCCGACGACCTCTCCGCGCTGGCCGACTGCATCCTGCGCCTCGTGGCACGCTGGTGCTGGGGCACGCTGCGCCGCCGCCATCGTGACGAGCCGCGCCTGGGCATCATCGCCTACGGCAAGCTGGGGGGCAAAGAACTGGGCTACGGCAGCGACCTGGACCTGGTCTTCGTCTTTGACGACGACGCCGAAGAAGCCCCCGCCATCTACGGCGCCTATGTGCGCCGCATCATCGGCTGGCTCACCATCAATACCGGCGAGGGCACGCTGTTTGACATCGACACGGCGCTGCGACCCAACGGGGGCAGCGGCCTGCTGGTCAGCCACTTTGCCGCCTACGCCGACTACCAGCGCGGGCGCGGCAGCAACACCGCCTGGACCTGGGAGCACCAGGCCATGACGCGCGCGCGCATGGTGCCCGCTGCCGCGCCCGAAACCTCTGACCCCGCCGAGCCGCCCCCCGCGCCCGGCACGCTG
>ONTY01000139.1 GCA_900320815.1 uncultured Pseudomonadota bacterium | reverse complement strand
ACTGTCCTTAAATACCCTATAAATTGACGCATCACTGCCCGCATTAATTGCCGGCAAACAAGAAATACCCTGGTGGTTGCACGGAACTGAACTCGCGCCGCTCCCTGCACCTCAAAAAAAAGAAAAGCAAGCCCACTGCCCAAAAGAGCCACTTTGATATACATCTATATATGTTCTCTTGCTTCCCGCATACCTTGCGGGCAATCAAAAGATACCACCAAAAAATATCCAAAAAAAACGACGCGCCCGGTATGTCCGGTGCGCGCCGCCTCGTTTGGCTTGTGCTTACCTATTGCGCCGGCACAGCAACGCCAGCATATTGGCGAATCAGCCCCAGCAGAGTTTCTTCGGAATACGGTTTGCCGAGGTAGTGATTGACGCCCAACTCCTGCGCGTGTTCGCGGTGTTTGTCAGCGATGCGCGAAGTAATCATGATGACTGGCAACCCTGCCATGCGCTCGTCGGCACGGATATTGCGCACAAAGTCGAAGCCGTCCATGCGCGGCATTTCGATGTCCGAGAGCACCACTGCCGGGCGTTCTTCCTGCAGGCGTTCCAGCCCTTGCAAACCGTCGGCTGCCATCGCCACTCGGAAACCCTCGCGCTGCAACATGCGCTGCGTGACGCGGCGCACCGTGATCGAATCGTCGACCACCAGCACCAGCGGCGCCGCCGCAGGCGTTTCCTCCGGTGCCAGCGCAGCAGGGGCGCCAGCTTGCGCGGCAACTTCGGGCTGCTGTGCGGCCTGCACCTGGCGCCGCGCCTGCTCGCCGTACACCGCCGCCAGCGCCACGGGGTTGTAGATGAGCGCCACTTCGCCAGAGGCCAGCGATGTGATGGCAACCAGACCAGGCAGACGCGAGAGCTGCGGCCCCAGCGCCTTGACCACCACTTCCTGGTTGCTGAGCACTTCGTCCACATGCACCGCCACGCGCTGCGCCGCTGAGCGAAAGATAACCACTGGCATGGTGCGCGCGGGCGGCTCGGTGCTGCGCGTGGAGCTTTGCAGCAGCGCGCCAGACCAGTAGAAGTCCAATTCCTCGCCGCCGTAGCTGTAGTGGCCACTGCGGTATGCCTCTTGCAATTGCTCTTGCGTGACGCGGCGCACAATCTCCACCACGTTGGAGGGCACGCCCACTTGCAGCTTGCCGCAGCGCAGCATCACAACGTGCGTCACAGCCATCGTCAGCGGCAGCACCAGGCGGAAGCTGCTGCCCTTGCCCGGCTCGGTGCCAATTTCAATGCGCCCGCCCAGTGCCTGCACTTCCGAGCGCACCACGTCCATACCAACACCGCGACCAGCAAGGCCGGAGACTTTCGCTGCCGTGCTCAGGCCAGAAGCAAACACCAGGCGCGCGATTTCGTCGTTGCTGAGTTTTTGCTCGGGCGTGATGATGCCTTTCTGGATGGCTTTCTCGCGGATGCGCTCCAGATTCAGCCCGGCGCCGTCGTCGCGGAAAGTGATAGAGACGTCGTTGCCTGCCTGCTGCACATCCACACTCACCAAGCCGGTGGCGTCTTTGTTGCGCGCCACGCGCACGTCTTCATCTTCAATGCCGTGCGTGACGCTGTTGCGCAGCAAGTGCTCAAAAGCACCCGTCATGCGCTCCAAGATGCCGCGGTCCATTTCAATGGTGCCGCCAGTGATGTCCATGCGCACTTTCTTGCCCACCTCGCGCGCCGCCTGGCGCACAACGCGATACAGACGCTCGGAGATGCTCTCGAACTCCACCATGCGCGTGCGCAGCAAGTCGCGCTGCAACTCGCGTGACTGGCGCGCCTGCGCCGCAAGGTCGTTTTCGCACGATTCAACGGCGCGCTGCAGCCCGCGCTGCACAGTGGCCACGTCGTTGACCGACTCGGCCATCATGCGGGTGAGTTCTTGCAGGCGCGTGAAGCGGTCAAACTCCAGCGGGTCGAAGTTGCGTTGGTCGTCGCGCGCAAGTGCCTGGCGCGATTGCAGTTGCGACTCGGCCTGCATTTCCACGTCGCGCAGCTGCTGGCGCAGGCGCTCCAGGTTGCCCGTCAAATCGCCCAGCGCGGTGCGCAAATGATTCACGCCCACTTCCAGCCGGGCACGTGAGGTCATCACTTCGCCCGATTGCGTAACCAGGCGGTCGAGCAGTTGCGAGCGCACGCGCACCGCCTGGCTGGCAGCGGCGCGCGCCTGCACCATTGACAGCGGTGCAGGTGGCGCCACTTGCCCAGTGGGTTGCGGACGCACGGCTGCGGCGGGTGTTGCGGCTGCCTGCTGAGAAGCAGGAGCAGGGGCAGCGGCGGGAGCCTGGGCTGGTTTGGGCGCCGGAGTGGGCTTTTTCTGCACCGGAGGTTTGCCCTGCATCTCCCGCAGCAGGTCTTGCAGCTTGTCCACGTTGGCTGCAATGGCAGCCACATCAGCAGCAGACACTTCATCTTCTGTGCTAATGGCAGCAATGGAAGCCTCAGTACGGTGCGCCATCTCGCCCAGGCGGCGGGCACCCGCCATGCGCGCGCTGCCTTTGAGTGCATGCAGTGCGCGCATCATGCCTTCGCGCGGTTCAGAGGCTTCCGGGCTGGCACCCCATACGCGCAGGAACTCGGTCAAGCGCGGGAACATTTCTTGCGCTTCTTCCACCACGATGGGGAACAGATCGGGGTCGACGGCGTCGCGCAAGTCCGCAATGTCCTCCAGCCCATCGCGCGGCGCACTGGGCACCGGAGCAGTTGCCACAGCAGCGGCTGGCACTTCGATGGGCGCCGCAGGCAGCGTGGGTTTGGGCAACGGCTGTGCCAGCGCAGCAGGCGCAGGCTGCGGTACGGGTGCTGCCGTCGCTGGTTGCACAGGCGCTGGGGCAGGCTGTGCCGCCACAGGCGCCGGGGCGGCAGGCTGCGCCACCACTGCCGGCTGGGAGGCGGAAACCACAACCGGTGGCTGCGACGAAAGTGCCGCTGGCTGGGCTGGTGCAGCAACGGGTGCAGGGGGCTCGGACTGCAGCGGCGCGCTGCTGCCGGTTTCTTGCACGCGGCGGAAGGCATCCTGCAACTCGTCCACATCCGCTTGCACCGCTTCCACAGCTTCGGCTTGCACACCTTCTGTGCCCACGGTTTCAATGGCGGATTCAATGCGGTGTGCCATCTCGCCCAAGCGCAGTGCCCCGGCAACGCGCGCACCGCCCTTGAAGGTGTGCAGCACGCGCCGCACTTCCTTGTTGGCTTCCAGTGAATTGGGGCTGGCAGCCCAAGTGCGCAGCGCCTCATCCAAACGCGGCAACAAATCCTCGGCTTCTTCCGAGAAGATTTCAAACATGTCAGGGTTGAAGTCATCAACCTCTTGAATGCCTGCAAACGTGCCGCCTGCCGCAGCCACCGTGGCGGGTGCAGCAACAGGCGCCGCAGGCGGGGCTGCGGTAGGTGCGGAGGGCACCGCAGCAGGTGCTGCCGGAATTTCAATGGGCGCCGGCGGCACCTCAAACGCTGCTGGCGAGGGAGCAAGTTCAATGGGTGCGGCGGGGACAGCAGGCTCTGGTGCCGGCGGCTCTGCCACAGGCGCAGCTTCAACAACGGGCGCAATCTCAATCGGCGCCGCTGGCTGCACTTCAACTTCAGGCACCGCCTGAGCAGGTGCAGGCAACTCAATTGCAGCAGGGGGCACAGTGGGCGCTGATGCGGGTGCCTCTGCCACAGGCGCGGGCGGGATATTGGCGGTCAGCGGTGCAGGTGAAGTTGGCACCGGTTCCAGCGCACGCACACGCGCCTGCACGACAATGCTTGGATTCTTAAACGTGCCAGCAGCGAACTGGTGGAGCACGCTGCGAATTTCATTGGCTGCATCACACAGCACCTTGGCTTGCCGCTCTGTGCCGTGCGCCTGCTCTTGCAAACGTTGCAGCGCATGTTCCACAGCACGCGCCAACTCGGACAAGCCGGTAAAGCCCACAGTAGCGGAATTGCCCGCCAACGAGTGTGCGCTAATGCCGGCGCCTTCTGGCACCGGGCGGCTCACGTCCGCAGCCCAGCGTTCCAGCTCGTCCATGAGTTGATGCGATTGCTTTTCCGCTTCTTCCAAGTAGACGTTGTAGAGCGATGTGCTGATGACCAAGTCGCCAATGTGCTTTGTATCGTCGTCCTCTGCTTGCTCTGGCTGCGGCTCAGCAGCCTCTGGCGCAACTGGCGGCACTTCCGCGCTCGGCTCGGACGCGTCTTCTTCTGCAAGCGGCAGGTCAAGCGAAGGCAGTTCGATGCTCTCCAAGCTGACAAGCTGCTCTTCCCCTTCAGGCATTTCTTCTGCCACTAAGCCAATGGAAGCATCAGCCATTTCCGCCACATCCACGGCTTGTGCAGCAGGCTCTTCAAAGCCAGCGGATGCTTCAAACTGAATGACCTCAGGTTCATCCACAGGCGCGCACGGCGCTTGCACAGCTTCAATTTCAATGTCTGCGGAAATATCCAGCGGCAGTTCATCCGGCACTTCGGCAGCGGCAATGGGTTCCGGTGCCGCAACTGGATCGGGTGCAGTTGGTTCTGATGCTGCTGCCACAACAGGTGCAACTGGTTCTGGCGCTGCTGCCACAGCAGGTGCCGGTGCTGCTGGCGCTGGTTCCGGCGCAACAACGGAAGTTGATGCTGGCTCAGGTGCAGCAGTTTTCTTTTCTGTGGCAAGTTCCAGCGGCATGAGTTTGCCTTCCAGGCGGAAAGCGTCTGCCGAAGTGCGGAAAGGCGCTGATTTCCAGCGTCCGGAACGGCGGATGGAAATATCTTCCACCCAGCGGCCAAAGGCCTGCAGCGCATCGCCCGTGAGCGTGCGCAAGTTGTCGCTGACGGGTTTTTTCTCCGCCAGCCAGGCATTCATGACTTGCTCCAGCGCCCATGCTGCTTCCCCAAACTCAGTCAGTCCCACCATGCGCGAGCTGCCTTTGAGCGTATGAAATGCACGACGCAACGTGGTTTGCTGCTCCATGTCGCCAGGCGCGCTGGCAAGTGTCTGGAGCGCCGCACTGCCGGTCTGCACTACTTCGCGCGCTTCCTCCAGAAAGATTTCCAGCAACTCTGCGTCCAGACCTTCATCTATCGGCTCTTCTTCTGGCTCTTCTTGCTGCTCATGGGGCTGAGGCTCTGCTGGAGAAGTGCCTGCGACGCTTTGCAGCACATCCAGCGCCTGCGACAGCAAGTCCTCCACCTCTTCGGCTGCGCTGGACGCGGCTTGCTGCGGCTCTTCAGCAGACAGTACATCGCCGGCTTCTTGGAGTGGCTGAGGCGGCTGTGCACGCGAAGCGTCGTATTTCAGCTCGCCGCTCTCTTCATCGTAGAAGAACAATTCACCCGCCAAGGCCGGCTGGTAGCCCATCATGTCAACGAGAGAGGCCAATGCGCCCAAGCTGTTGCCAAAGTGCTCCAACTCTTCGTCGTTACCCTGAGCAGGGTTGCCTTCGGTCTTCTGCCAGCTTGTAATGGACTCACGCATGCGGCTCACAGCGTGCGCTGCTGGCTCCAGTCCAAGCACCATAAGCACGCCTCGCATTTGCCCCAGCAAGGTATTCGCAGTCTCCAGCGGCTGCCTGTCATCGGGCGCACGCAAAAACTGGTCAAGCAATTGCTCAGCTTCACCCAGCGTGGTTCGCAGCTCTCCAACCACAGTGCCAAGTGTTTCGCGGTCACTGACCCTGCGGTACAACTCCTCCATCCACGATTCCAACTCGGGTGCCTGCTGCCCGCTGCGTACTGCGTCCAGGCGCTCAGCCAATTGGTTGAGCCGCCGCGTGAACTCGGCATCCGATGGCTGGAAGTCTGCAAACGACGCTTCCAGGAACAGCACAGCCGTTGCTGTTTCCATTGCCAACTCATGGCTGGGGGGCTGCGCCGTTTTTGCAACGTGCTCGGAGACACGCGAAAGCGCATCAGCAAGCGGCTTGCTGTTTTGGTGCAGCCGTGTGAGCGATTCCACCACCAAGCCAAATTGATCTACGCAGGCTTTCAGGCGTCCCATATCGCCCCCTGCCAGTGCTGACCAGTTTTCCTTGATTGCCTCGATTCGACGGCTTGCCTGCTCCAATACAGCAGGGTCATACAAGCCAAAAATAGGCTTGTCATATGGAATAGGCGTGTAGCTGCTCAACCCCCACGCCTTGCGCACGGCAGCCAGCACAGGGGCATCCTTGCCCTGCATGTCTGCCTGCGCGCAAAAGAACAGCAAGTCCTGCGCCAGACGCTCCGAGATTTTTTTGTCACCACCAGCCAGCGTGGCGTATTGCAGCAAGATACGCGAAGTAGCACGCTTGGCGTAGATGTCCAACGGTGCAGCCTGCACCCCCAGCGCCTGCATGAAGGCGGAAGCCAGCTTCCAAAACACCGCTGGCTTTTGGCCACTTTCTTCGCCGTCAGCCAGCCCGAGGCAGACCACTCCCATTTCAATGACAGCGTTCAAATCAGCGCGGCGCATGATGTTGAGCACGCAGTGATCAAGGCGGCTGCGAACTTCGGCACTGTAAGTGTTGCGCTGAGCTGCCGCAGGCGTATCTGGATTGGCCCAATGCCACTGAAAATCCCACAAATCTGCAGGATGCACGCGGTCGGCACCCGCCATCGTTTGAATGCGCGCGTATTGCGGAAACAGCCCCAACGCCGGGCGGGGTTTATCGCCCAACACTCCCTCAAGATACTCAAGCAGCGCAAAGCCTGCCTGTTCCAGCACAGAAGCGGACTCGTCAGTGCATTTGTCGGGATGCTGTGCGAATTGCTGTACCACCGCTTCCATGCCGCGCACCATTTGCGATGCTACGGGCTGCCCCACCATTTCCAATGCACCAACCGCTTGGTGCAATTGCTGGCGCGCCAGCCGCAACTGGCTGGCATCTACCGACGACATGTCCACCCCAAGCGATGCTTTGGCATCGCGGGCAAAACTGATGGTTTTTTTGCTTGCCGTTTCTATAGAGCGCCGCGTTTCTTCCAGCACCCATGCCAGCGGCCCCAAGTCTGCAGCTTGTGCTGCTGCGCCGCCTGAGGAGCGGGCACCGTTTTGGCTCATCACCATAGCCATGTACTCCTGAATTTCAATCCGCTGTGCCTAAAAGCCGCCACCTCTGCTTACACACAAATACTGTCCAAGTAAGCAAGAGGGGGCGGCTTCCCCGCACCGATGCTAAAAGCTGCAAAATGCACGCATTAAGCAATTTTGAAACGCGCCACCGATTGGCGCAGTTCATCGGCAATACGCGCCAAATCACGCACCTGGTTGGCTGTGTTGCGCGTGCCATTACTGGCCTGCTCAGTTACCACGAGAATTTGCCGAATATTGCCCGCCACGTTGTTTGCCTGACTGGCCTCCTTGAGCGCCGTCTCTGAAATTTTTCTAATCAGGTCAGCGAGGCGGCGCGAAACGCTGTCAATCTCGGCAAGTGCTGTACCTGCGTTATCTGACAGGCGCGCACCTTCCACCACACCATGCGTAGAGCGTTCCATAGCGGCAACGGCGTCTTGAGTGTCGGTCTGAATAGCTTTGACCAACGCTGCAATCTGGCGCGTGGCGTCGCCTGAGCGTTCTGCCAGGCGCTGAACTTCCTCGGCAACCACAGAGAAACCGCGTCCCGCTTCACCAGCGGATGCAGCCTGAATGGCAGCGTTGAGTGCCAGCACGTTTGTCTGCTCGGTAATGTCGGCAATCAGTTCGGTGATTTCACCAATTTCCTGCGAGGATTCACCCAGGCGTTTGATACGTTTGGATGTTTCCTGAATTTGATCGCGGATGGCGTTCATACCGCCAATAGCGCTTTGCACAGCGTTTTGTCCGCTTGTGGCCGCTTTCAGCGATTGCTGTGCCACGTTGGCTGATTCCTGTGCTTGTGCCGATACTTCATTGATGCGTGCAGCCATTTCCAGCACAGATTGGCTGGCGGCGTTGATTTCACGCAACTGCTCTTCCGATGCTTTGAGCATTTCGGATGAAGTGGTTTCCACCGTAGATGTGGTTTGCACCACGCGGCTTGCCGTGTTTTGCACATTACTGACCAGTGAGCGCAACTCTTCCACTGTGTAGTTCACAGAGTCAGCAATGGCACCAGTGATGTCTTCTGTCACCGTGGCCTCTTGCGTCAAGTCGCCCTCGGCGACAAGCTGCAATTCATTCATCAAGCGCAAGATGGCGGCTTGGTTGGCATCGTTGACGCGTTTGCTTTCTTGCTGCAGCGATTCAGCCGCAAAACGTTGTTGCTCAGCAAACGCCTGGCGCTGACGGCTGTCGAGCAGCGGCAGATATGCCAGCCCTACCGTTGCCAGCAACGCCAGCAGCGCAGAAATCAGGAACAGCAGAGATTCAATCAACCCAAAGCCTGATGCCTGCGACAGGTTGCCTTCCAGTTTGTCAAGCTCGGCGCGCAACGGATCGCTGTCGGTCACGATGCTCATTTGCGCCTCGCGCGCAGCCACCAGTCCTTGCAGGTTATTCAGCACCTCGGCCGATTGCGCTTCCGCTGCGGAATGCAGTTGCAGGAGCGCATCCAGGCGTTCGCGCACGTGTCCATCGGCAGCCTTAGAACCATTGCCGCGCAATTCCTGAACAGCGTCACGGAATGCATTGAGGTCATTGCGCAGCCGCAACGTAGCCTCGGGGCTGATACCGTCCACAGTCAATAATTCACTGGCTGAGCGGGCAATGCGCTGACTAAGAACAGCCAATTGGGGCAATCCTGCTGCATCGGCTGCAACCTGCATTTCATCGGCGCGTGCACGAATTGCGCCCAAAGCGGCGCTCAAATGGGTGAGTACCTGCTGCTGTCCCAAAATAGCCGCTGCACCTTTACTGTCGCGATCCACAATTTGGGACACACTCTCCAACTCATGTGCATAACTCTCGTCCAAGCCTGAAACATTTGAATCGCGCTCGCTCTGGCCACCCTCGCGCAACACTCGGATAGTTCCAGCAAGGCCATCAGAGCTTTCACGCAGTTCTGCAAATGCCGCACTATTTCCTGTAAATGATTGCATTGCCGATTTTGCCATGCGCTGGGCATGGACTTTGGCAACACTGAGCGTTTCCATTTGCGTGGCCACTCGGTTGGAACTCGACACCAGCCAATACACACCTGCCGCCAGCGCAAGCAGTGCAATAATCAGAATAGCAAATAAGATACTCTGGTGTTCAGCAACAGTGCGCGTGCCCAGTAGCGGCATGGTCACTGTGGGCTGCGCACCCGATGCCTGTGCGCCTTGCGATTCGTCCAGGGTTGAATTGATGCGTGAATCCAAGGACGAAGTCATCAGCATACTGTCTTCGGACTCTACAGAGCTTTGCAGCAGGGTTTCGCTGTCACCGCTGTCTTGGGGGGCGTTTTTCCCGCCCTTGAAGAGGGAGATGAGTGCCATTTTGAGTAAAATTCTTAGAACTTCAAATGCCGATGGCAATAAAACCAGGCGTCTGCGAAAGGGTTTGCAAGTTGATTTCCTGCCAGTGTGCGCCATTCATATCGGTATACAGATGCCCGAAATACTCAGGTGCCTGCGCTCCCGGGGATTCCGAGGATGCAAATGCATCGAGAGTGCGCAGCCCTGTCAGGCGATCCACCAACAGCGCGCAGTTGGTTTCAAGCAGGGGATTGAGCATCACCAGGCGGCATTGCGCAAGCTCCGCTTCACTGCGCGCGCGCGGAGAGCGCCCTGCAATAAATGCCGCCAAGTCGGCCACACCCGAGAGACCGCCGCGCAAATTAGCAACGCCCAAAAACCACCCTTGCGTGTAAGGCACTTTCTGCGGTGCCGTCCAAGCGAATATCTCGCCTGCATGGCTCAGCGGTAACAGCAGGCGCAGTTTATCCACTTCCACCGCCAGCCACGACGCCATCACTCCTGTGGAGCGCGCCGACTGCAGGCGCATTGCCAACCTGTTTTGAAATTCGTGAAGGGCCTGTTTGTTTGGCATATTATTCTTATCCGTCAGCCCAGAGCCTTGATTTTATCAAGCAAATCGGTGCGATGCACTGGCTTGGTAATGTAATCGCGTGCGCCCTGGCGCATGCCCCAGACGCGGTCAGTTTCCTGATTCTTGCTGGTGCACATGATAACAGGCACATCGGAATAGCGTGGGTCGCGCGTGATTTTGCGCGTGAGCTGGAAGCCGTTGATACCAGGCATGACCACATCCATCAAAATCAGGTCAGGCTTGGATTCCTCGAGGCTGCGCATGGCTTCATCAGCATTTTCTGCTGTTGCTACGGAAAAACCAGCCTTCTTGAGCAAATCGCTCAAAAACAGCAACTCAGTTTTGGAGTCATCCACCACAAGCACATTGCGGACTGTCATT
>ONTY01000005.1 GCA_900320815.1 uncultured Pseudomonadota bacterium | reverse complement strand
CTTGCTGGACTCGCAGCGCACCTGGCTGCGCCAGTGGCGCGACAGCGAGGCCGAGCAGTTGCGTGGCAGCGGCAGCGTGGCCGATGGCTACGCCGCCGCCACACGCAAACGCGCCGCCTGGATGCGCGAGCGCGCTGAGGCACTGCGCGCCTTTGCCGCACTGCGTCCGCCGGCGGATGCGCCCCTCAAGCGGCTGCTGAAAGAACAAGGCGGCTCTGTGCGCTTTGTGGAGTGCCGCAGCAGCGGCCAGACGCCGCAGCAGCAATGCGCTGGCGAGCGCCCTGTGTTCTACGGCTACGTTGAGCTTTCTGACAGCGGCCAGGCGCGCATCGGCATCACGGGGCGCCCTGACAACCCGCCCGGGCGCTGGAAATTGGCGCCCGATGGCAGCGTGCACGCGGCGTGGTGGGAGTTTGTTGAACGCTACACGCTGCACGATGGGCGCTATCTGAAGGGCGCGAGCGGCAGCTTTGTGCTGGACGCGCCCGAGGCGGACGCCGCACCCGCGCGCATCCACCTGAACCCGGACGCACCCAGCTACACCAATGCGCGCTTTGGCTTTGCCGTCGTGCTGCCGCCCGGGCAGTGGGAGGTGCGCGAGGCGGAGGGCGGCGACGGCATCACTGCGCGCGACGATGAAAGCGACGCAAACAGCCGCGAAATCCGCGTGTACGGCACGAACAGCCCTGGCGTGCTGGGGCAAGACTTTGCCGCCATGCTCGCTGAGGCGGAGGGTGGTTTTGCCAACGTCACGCGGCGCGAGACAGACACCACAGACGCCGCACACAGCCGCTTCACCCTGGCTGGCACCGCCAAGGCGGGCGGCCTGCTTTACGTGCGCGGTTTTGTCGGCGCCGAAGTGGCGAACATCGCGCGCATCAGCGCCCCAGATGGCTGGCGCGAAGGCTTTGACGTGGCGGTGCGCGCCGTGGAAGCCTCTTTCAAACCAGGGTTTTGATGGGTATTGCTTTACTGCCGGCTTTATAAGCCGGTAATAATGAATAAATGGCACGGGTATGTGATGTGGCAAGGCGCCGTGAGTTGCTCCGCCCTGAACGCATCAAGTCATGCTGCACCGATAGCATCAGCGCTCCGTTGTGTTCCAGACTCATTGAGGAGACCAACCATGCTTGGCGCGCCCATTGCCGGCTGGGCGCTGCTTATCAGCGGCATCTTCGCCATCTACCTTGTCGCCGGTATCCCCAGCTCAACACCGCTGTCGGCAAAACGCTCCTGCCGCTGGGGAAACCCATGCTGTAAGCGGCACGCGCACCCACACCAGTGCAAAAAGCACCCGGGCAGGCTGCCTTGGGTGCTTGTTTTTTTTGTCTCAAGGAAACCTCTTGCAAGCCTGTGGCGCTGCGGCACCTTGCCCACACGCAGCGGTGTGATAATTGAGAGGAGTATAGTTTTATTGTCAGCAATATATAACGGTGATGAATGGTATACAAAATGAGTATATGCTGCGGACACTCCGCCTCTCTGTTTTGTTCCTTTTTCTTTAGCCAACAGGAGAACACATCATGGCATTGCATCCCATGCTGGCGCGCGCTGCAGGCGCGGCGCTGTGTTGTGCGGCAGGCGTAGCTCTTGCCCAAGAAGCGGCGCTGCGCGTCTACGTCTCTGACCCGACGGGCACCGCCACCAACGTGCGCGCCGCCCCAAGCGGCGCCGTGCTCGGCACGCTGGACGTGAAAGGCGACTACAGCGCCACGCTGCACGGCTGCGAAAAAGGCTGGTGCCGCATCTCCGACATCACCGCCGCAGCGGATGGCGCTGCGCCGCACCTCAAGTACAACGCGGGCGGGCAATGGCTGCACACCTCGGTGCTGGCGTTTTCCACGCGCAACTACGGCGGGCAGAAGCTGGTGCTGCGCGCCAAGCCGGGCGAAAACGCCGCGCCTGTGTTCAGCTTCACGGATGAGCGTGTGCTGCGCCCGCTGGACGTGCGCGGGCACTGGGTGCAGGCCGAAACGCTGGACAAGAAGCACCGTGGCTGGCTGGATGTGGAGTGGGTGTGCGGCAACCCGGTGAGCACCTGCCCGTAGCGCGGCGGCGGGCATGCAAACGTGGCGCTATCAATCTGCCAGCTTTTTCACGCACGCAAAAAGCATCATGAACGAAAGCCTTTTGCCGCCCGCCAGACCAAAGCGGGCGGCAGCTTATTGCGCATCGCGTTCACGCCAGAGTTGTTCTAGGCGCGCCAACTCTTCATCAAAGGCGGCGTTGATGCGCTGGCGTTCACTGTTTTGACCTTCAATGGCTTGTTGCTGCTGCGCGATGGCTTGTTCATTGGCTTCAATGGCGCGCCGGAGTTGTGGGGGGGCTTTGCTGGGGTCAGCGCTATAGAACTCCATTTCTTCGTCGAGTTTTTTGCGCTCGGCCTGCAAAGTGCTGATGCGCGCCTCGGCAGCGTTGACGATGACGGTGGTTTGCAGCAGGGCCTCTTCGCGTCCAGCCTCGTGTGCTTGGCGGTCGGGGTAGCGGGCGATGAGGGCGGCGTCGCGCCGCTCTAGGCTGCGGCGGCGTTCGGCTTCGCGGCGCTGCTCGCGCTGCTGCTGCGCGAGTTTTTCGCGCTCCGCTGGCGAGAGCGAGGGGGGCAGGACGCGCCGTGTGCTGCCGCTGCGGTTGAGTTCGCGCTGCTCGCGGTCCATGCACTCGGTGATGGGCCGATCCGAGTTCAGGCGCCGCCCATGTGCGTCGGTGCAGGTGTAGATGCCGCCAATTGGCTCGCCTGGCTGGCGATATTGCGCCTGTGCGCTGCCGCAGCACAGGGCGAGCAGGCCAAAGGCTGCCAGCGCCAATGTGGCAGCGCGGCAAGCAACTGGATGGACGGTCAAGGTTGCGGTCATGGGCGGGCGCTCCGTGAATGGAAGATGTTCAATGCTTGTTTAGCCAGAATGTGGCGGCAGAGTGCATTCAACGCCATAGCGGCTGCGGTAGGCAGACACGGCGGCCAGATGCGGCGCGAATTCTTGGCGTGGACGCAGAAATTGCAGAACATGTGCCAGTGTGGCGACAGCGCACACGCGCAGGCCAAGTTCAGAGCGTGCATATTGCACAGCCGAGTAGGGAAGCTCGCCTCCGCCGGCGTCGGTGGCTTTTTCCTGGCGGTCAAGGGCAATGAGCACGGCGTGCGGCACGGCGCCAGCGGCGCGAATCAGCGCCATGCTCTCGCGCACTGCGGTGCCGGCGCTCATCACGTCATCCACGATAAGCACGCGCCCGGCCAGCGGCGCGCCCACCAGGATGCCACCTTCGCCGTGGTCTTTGGCTTCCTTGCGGTTGTAGGCAAAGGGGCGGTTCATGCCACGGCGCGCCAGTTCTGCCGCCAGCGCCGCGCCGAGCACAATGCCCTTGTAGGCGGGGCCAAAAATCACATCAAACTCAATGCCGCTGGCCTGCAGCGCGCGCGCATAAAACTGCGCCAGCACCCCCAGACTGGCACCGTCGTTGAATAAGCCAGCGTTGAAAAAATAGGGCGACTCGCGCCCCGCCTTGGTGGTGAATTGCCCAAAACGCAGCACGCCGCGTTCAATGGCAAACTGCACAAACTCGCGCGCCAGCGCACCATCACCAGTATTTGAAAGATTTTCCATGTTCCGACTCACCACACTCAATCTCAACGGTATCCGCTCCGCCACTTCCAAGGGTCTTGCCGCCTGGGTGGAGCACACAGCGCCAGATTGTATGGGCGTGCAAGAGGTCAAAGCACAGTTTCCCGACATTGATGCTGGCGGTTTTATGCAGTTGGCGGGCATGTCTGGGCGTTTTTCGCTGGCTGCAAAACGCGGCTATTCTGGCGTGGGGCTGTATACACGCCACGCGCCCACGCAGGTGGTGCACGAATGCGGGCTGGAAGAGTTTGATGCCGAGGGGCGGTATGTAGAAATGCGTTTTGACAGCGGCGGGCGCCCCTTTTCTGTGGTCAGCGTGTATTTTCCAAGCGGCTCGTCGGGTGATGAAAGGCAAGCGGCAAAAATGCGTTTTCTCGCACATTTTGGCAGTGTGATTGAGCGCTTGCGCGAAGGCGGACGGGAATTTATTATCTGTGGTGATGTGAATATCGCGCACAGCGAGCAGGATCTGAAAAATTGGCGCGCCAACCAGACGCGCAGCGGTTTTTTGCCTGAGGAGCGCCAATGGCTCACCGACACGCTGGCGCGCCATGAATTGGTGGATGTCTACCGCCGCCTGCACCCAGACACCACAGGCGAGGCATATACGTGGTGGAGCAACCGTGGGCGCGCCTGGGACAACAACACCGGATGGCGCATTGACTACCACCTCGCCACCCCTGCCATTGCCGAGACGGCGCGGCGCTGCGAAATCTACAAAGCGCAGCGTTTCAGCGACCACGCGCCGCTGACGGTGGACTATGACTTCACTCTTTCAAGTGGGGTATAGCACTCATTGCCCGCCTAACTTACGGGCAATGAGATGAGAATATGCATAGTATTTTGTTTATTCCTGCTGCAGCCGCTGGCGCAGCATCTCACCTGCCTGCTGCGGGTTTGCCTTGCCACGGCTGGCCTTCATCACCTGGCCGACGAGGGCGTTGAGCGCCTTGTCCTTGCCTGCCTTGAACTGCGCCACGCTGGCGGCGTTGGCAGCAATTACCTCGTCCACAATTTTTTCCAGCGCGGCGCTATCGGTGGATTGCGCCAGCCCTTTTTCGGCAATGATGGCGTCCACGGCGCCTACATCGCCGCCCTTGCCGCCAGCTTCCCAGATGGCGTCAAACACCTGCCGCGCGGCGTTATGGTTCAATGTGCCCTCGCTGATGCGCGCAATAATGCCTGCCAATTGCGTGGCACTGATTTTGGCGGCACCAATGTCAATTTCCTCGGCATTGAGGCGTTTTGAAATCTCGCCCAGCATCCAGTTTGATGCCTGCTTGGCCGCCTGCCTGGGCAGCTTGCCTGCGACCGCTTCAAAATACGCCGACATTGCTGGCGACTGCGTGAGTTGCACAGCGTCATATTCTGGCAATCCATATTCCGTCATAAAGCGCGCCTGCACCGCGTGCGGCAGCTGCGGCATGGCGGCGCGCTCGCGCTCAATCCATTCATCGTCGATGGCCAGCGGCGGCAGATCAGGGTCAGGAAAATAGCGGTAATCGGCGCTGTCTTCCTTGCTGCGCATGGCGCGGGTTTCGCCCGTGTCGGCGTCAAAGAGCACCGTGGCCTGTTCAATGGCGTGGCCGTCTTCAATCTGCTCAATTTGCCAGCGGATTTCAAAATCAATCGCCTGCTGCATGGAGCGGAAACTGTTGAGATTTTTGATTTCGCGCCGCGTGCCCAGCGGCGCGCCCGGGCGGCGCACGCTGACATTGGCGTCGCAGCGAAATGAGCCTTCCTGCATTTCGCCGTCACAAATACCAATCCAGGTCACGAGTTTATGCAGCTCGCGCGCATACGCCAGCGCCTCGGCGCTGCTGTGCATATCGGGTTCGGTGACGATTTCCAGCAGCGGTGTGCCGGCGCGGTTGAGGTCAATGCCGCTGGCGCCCGGCACGGCATCATGCAGCGATTTTCCGGCGTCTTCTTCCAGATGTGCGCGCACCAGGCGCACGGTTTTCTTTTCGCCCTCCAGCATAAAACTCAATTGTCCGCCCTGCACCACAGGAATTTCAAACTGGCTGATTTGATAGCCTTTGGGCAGGTCGGGGTAAAAATAATTCTTGCGCGCAAAAATGCTGCGCGGCGCGATTTTGGAGCCAAGCGCCAGCCCAAAGCGGATGGCACACGCTACCGCCTCGCGGTTCATGACCGGCAGCGTGCCGGGCAGCGCCATATCCACGGCGCACGCTTGCGTGTTCGGCGCGGCGCCAAAGGCGGTGGGCGCGCGGCTGAAAATCTTGCTTTTTGTGCGAAGCTGCACATGCGTTTCAAAGCCAATGACGACTTCAAAACCGTTGATGAGTTTGGGCGTGGGCATATTGGTTTTCAAGCGTCGTGTTCAGATATTGGCGGGCGCCTTGGTGTGCCAGTCTGTTGCGCCCTGCAGCTGGTGCGCGGCCTGCAGCAACCCAGCTTCTTGCAGGTAGTTGCCAATGAGCTGCAGGCCCACGGGCAGGCCGGCGGCGTCAAAGCCGGCGGGGGTGCTCATGGCGGGCAGACCAGCCAGGCTGGCGGGCAGGGTGTAGATGTCGGCCATGTAGTCGGCGAGTGGGTTGCTCTCGTGCGCGCCAAGCGGCCAAGCGGCGGTGGGCGTGGCAGGGCCAGCAATGACGTCGCACTGGGCGAAGGCGCGCTGGAAGTCGTCGGCAATCTGGCGGCGCACTTTCTGCGCCTGCAGGTAGTAGGCGTCGTAGTAGCCGTGGCTGAGCACGTAGGTGCCGGTCATGATGCGGCGCTTGACTTCGGCACCAAAGCCCTCGGCGCGGGTGCGCTCATACATCTCCTGCAGGTCAGCGTAGCGGCTGGCGCGGCGCCCGAATTTCACGCCGTCGTAGCGGCTCAGATTGCTGCTGGCTTCTGCCGGGGCAATGATGTAGTAGACAGCCACGGCCAGAGCGGCGCTGGGCAGGCTGATGTCCACGGTGATGGCGCCAAGTGCGCGCAGCGCATCCAGCGCGCCATCCAGCGCGGCGCGCACGCCGCTTTCCATGCCTTCGCCAAAGAACTCGCGCGGCAGACCGATGCGCAGCCCCTTGATGCTGCCTCCAAGGCTGCGGCTGAAGTCTTCGGGTGGCAGATCAAGCGAGGTGGAGTCGTGCAGCGGATCGGGCGCGCACATGGCCGAGAGCAGCAGCGCGCAGTCCTCGGCGCTGCGCGCCAGCGGCCCGGCCTGATCCAGGCTGGAGGCAAACGCCACCATGCCGTAGCGGCTGGCGCGCCCGTAGGTGGGCTTGATGCCGGTGATGCCGCAAAAGCTGCTGGGCTGGCGGATGGAGCCGCCGGTGTCGGTGCCGGTGGCCGCTGGCGCAAGGCGCGCGGCCACCGCTGCGGCGCTGCCGCCAGATGAGCCACCGGGCACGCGGGAGGTGTCCCACGGGTTCTTGACCGGACCGAAGGCGCAGTTTTCATTGCTGCTGCCCATGGCGAACTCGTCGCAACTCAATTTCCCAAGGCACACCATGCCGGCTTCCTGGAACAGGCGCGTGACGGTGCTCTCAAAGGGCGATCGGTAGCCCTCCAGCATGCGGCTGCCGGCGGTGGTGGGCCAGTCACGGGTGACAAAGATGTCTTTGTGTGCGATGGGCACGCCTGCCAGCGGCGGCGCGTCGCCGGCGGCCAGCAGTGCGTCGGCAGCGCGCGCCTGCGAGAGCGTGGCTTCTTCATCCACGGCGAGGAAGGCGCCGAGCGTGCTGCGCTGGATGCGCGCGAGGAAGTGGCGTGCCACTTCTTGCGCGCTGAACTCTTTGGCGCGCAGTGCAGCGGCAAGCTGCGCTGCGCTCATTGCATGGATGTCCCGGCTCATTCAATCACCTTGGGCACGAGGAACAGGCCGCCTTCGGCGGCGGGGGCGTTGGCCATGTTGGCGTCGCGCTGGTTGGGTTCGGTGGCGTCGTCGGGCTGCAGGCGCAGCTGCACGTCGCGCATGACGGCGATGGGGTGCGTGAGCGGCGGCACGCCGCTGGTGTCAACGGCGCGGATGGTTTCCACGATGCCCAGCAGCCCGCCAAGCTGCTCGAGCATTTGCTGGCGCTGCGCCTCATCCAGACCGATGCGGGCCAGATGCGCGATGCGCACGATGTCGTCCTGTGTCAAAGGCATAAGGGCGGAGAGAAAAAGGCAGAGATGGGGGGGCGCCGCAGGCGCGGCGAGGAAGATGTGCCGGCGCGAGGCGCCAAAAAACCGCCCCGCGTGCCGTGCATGGCAGCGCGCGGGGCTGCGGTATTATCTGCGCCTTTATGCGCGCGGCTTCATGCCGCGCGTTTTGTTCTCGCCCTGCCGCAGCCGCGCAGCCGCGCAGTAGCAGGCGTTTTCCGCAGTTTTTTCCCTCTATCAGTTTTTTCCGCTGCGGCGGTTTTCCGCCTTCCCTGCTTGGGCACCCGAAAACCGCCGCCGCATCCCATGCCGAGGATTGCCCCCCATGCTTGGATTTCTCCGCCGCTACGTTTCCACTGATTTAGCGATTGACCTGGGCACGGCCAACACCCTGATTTACGCCCGTGGCAAGGGCGTGGTGCTCAATGAGCCGTCGGTGGTCGCCATCCGCTACGAAAGCGGGCCGCAGGGCAAAACCATCATCCAGGCCGTTGGCCACGAGGCCAAAGCCATGCTGGGCAAGGTGCCGGGCGATATTGAAGCCATCCGTCCGATGAAAGATGGGGTGATTGCGGACTTCCGCGTCACCGAGCAGATGCTCAAGCAGTTCATCCGCATGGTGCATCCGCGCAGTCCCTTTGGTTTTGGTTTTGGCCCCAACCCCTTCATCATTATTTGCGTGCCGTGCGGCTCCACGCAGGTGGAGCGCCGCGCTATCCGCGAGAGCGCTGAGCGCGCCGGCGCCAGCCGCGTGGAGCTGATTGAAGAGCCGATGGCCGCCGCCATTGGCGCTGGGCTGCCCGTGAGTGAGGCCAGCGGCTCCATGGTGGTGGATATTGGCGGTGGCACCACCGAGGTGGGCGTGATTTCTCTGGGCGGCATGGTCTACAAGGGCAGCGCGCGTGTGGGCGGCGACAAGTTTGATGACGCCATCGTCAACTACATCCGCCGCAACTACGGCATGCTCATCGGTGACCCCACCGCCGAACTCATCAAAAAAGAAATTGGCTCCGCTTTCCCCGGCGGCGAAGTCAAGGAGCTGGAAGTGCGCGGGCGCAACCTCTCGGAAGGCGTGCCGCGCAGCTTCACCATCAGCAGCAACGAAGTACTCGAGGCGCTCACCGAGCCACTCAACAACATCGTCTCCGAGGTCAAGAGGGCGCTGGAAGAAACGCCGCCCGAACTTGGCGCTGACATTGCCGAGCGCGGCATGATGCTCACAGGCGGCGGTGCGCTGTTGCGTGACCTGGATCGCCTGCTGGCCGAGGAAACCGGGCTGCCCGTGCTCGTGGCCGAGGAGCCATTGAGCTGCGTGGTGCGCGGCTGCGGCATGGCGCTCGAACACATGGGCAAGCTGGGCAGCAGCATCTTTACGCACGAATAAGACGCCAGCGCACCACCTGCACAAGCGGGAGCCAAGATACAGGTCGCGCTGCACCGCAGCATGATTCTGGATGCAGGCAGATAATGAGCAGCCGCACGCTGCTCGTGCACAGCTTTTTTAGTACGCCCTCCCTGCCATTGGCAAAGCGCGCCTCGCCCTGTTTCCCCCTTAAGCCGCAGCCCTTCACCCCTGAATGCCGTTCGAGACCTTCGACCGCTCACCCCCCCCTCTCTTTCAGCAGGGGCCTTCTGCTTTTTCCCGCCTAGTGTTTTTTAGCGCGCTGGCACTGTTGCTCATGGCTGCTGACGCACGTTTGCACCTGGTGCAGCCGCTGCGCCTGTCTATTGCTGCGGCGCTGCATCCAGCGCAATGGCTGGCGCGGCAGCCAGTGGAGATGGTGCGCGCAGCGGGCGGCTACGTGGGCGGACTGAAAAGTGCGCTGGCGCGCGAAGAGCGGGCGCAGCAGATGCTGGCGCAGCAGTCGCTGCGCGCCGCGCAAGTGGAGTACTTGATGATGGAAAACGAGCGCCTGCGCGCGCTGCTGGGGCTGCTGCCGAGGTTGCAAACGCCCGCGCAGGCCGCGCAAGTCATCTACCACGCAGGCGACATTTACAGCCGCCGCGCCGTCATTGACAGGGGGCAGGTGCAGGGCGTGGCACCTGGCTCGCCGGTGATGGATGAAAACGGCGTGCTGGGGCAGGTGACGCGCGTGTATCCGTGGAGCAGCGAAGTCACGCTGCTCTCAGATCGCGACCAAGTGGCTCCGGTGGTCAATGCGCGCACCGGCCAGCAAGGAGTGCTCTATGGCAGCGCCCAGGCTGCAGGCGCCATGCTGGAGTTGCGCTACACCGCTGTGACCGAAGACGTGCGCGAGGGCGACTTGCTCGTGACCAGCGGCGTGGATGGCGTCTACCCCTCTGGCTTGCCCGTGGCGCGCGTCGCGCAAGTGGAGCGCAGCGGCGGCAACACCTCATTTGCCTACATTCTGTGCGAGCCACAGGCACGCTTGGGCGCCGTGGCGCACGTAATGGTGCTGGCGCCAGCGACGCCGCTGCCCGCTGGGGGGACGGCGGCTGCGGCGCCAAAAGCGTCTGCTGCGGCAGCACAGGCATCAACGCCAGCGCCAGCGGCCCCTGCTGCTGCCACACCCGCCGCCTCCCGCGCCGCACGCGCAAGGGCACCAAGGGCATCGCGTCCCGCTGCGGCGGCTGCGCGCGCTTCTGCGCCGCGTGCTGCTGCCCTGCGTGCCTCGGCGCCACGCCGCACCGCAGCGGCTGGCGCATCGCGGCCAGCAGCGGCCAGAGGAGAACAGTGAAATGCCAGACCGGCTGATTCGCCCCGCCAGTGGCGGCTTCATCCTGGCAAGTTTGCTGCTGGCGCTGCTCCTTGCGCTCATGCCCGTCGGGCGCGTGCCCTGGGCGCCAGACCCTCTGGCGCTGGTGCTGGTGTTCTGGGCGGTGCACGCGCCGCGCCGCGTTGGGTTGGGCGTAGCGTTCATTTTTGGGCTGGCGCTGGACGTGCACCAGGCGGCGCTGCTTGGGCAGCACGCGCTGGCGTATGCCGTGCTGGTGTATGGCGCCATCATGCTGCACCGGCGAGTGCGGTGGTTTGCCTCGCTCTCGCAGGCGCTGCACCTGCTGCCGCTGTTCGCTGCCGCGCACCTCATTGTGCTGGCGCTGCGCATGCTGGGCGGCGCGCCCTTTCCCGGCTGGCAGGCGCTGGCGGCGCCGCTGATTGAGGCGGTGCTGTGGCCTTTTGTGGGCGCACTGCTGCAGGCGCCACAACGCCGCGCCGCTGGCGCCGGCGTTGGCGTTGGACGCAAACGCTAAGAGCCGCGTGACTGAAAGGCGTCGCTGCCCATGAACACTGTCCTCTACAGCGCCCAAGAAGGCACCACACGCTTCCAGCGGCGTGTGCTGGCTGTGGCGGCGCTGGTGCTGCTGTGCTTTGGGCTGCTCATCTGGCGGCTGCACATCCTGCAGGTGCAGCGCCACGAGGCGCTGGCACGCCAGGCCGAGAGCAACCGCACGGCCATCGTGCCCATCGTGCCGCACCGTGGCGAAATCCTGGACCGCAACGGCGTGGTGCTGGCCACCAACTACAAGGCTTACACGCTGGAAATCACGCCCTCGCGCATCGGGCGTCCCATCGATGAACTCATCGATGAGCTGGCGCAAGTGGTGCCCATCGGCGTGCGCGACCGGCGGCGCTTCCGCCGCCAGCGGGCGGACTTGCGCAGCTTTGACTCGCTGCCCATTCGCGTGCGCCTGACCGATGTAGAAGTCGCGCGCCTTGCAGGTCAGCTCTACCGCTGGCCGGGCGTGGAAATCAAGGCGCGGCTGTTTCGCACCTATCCGCTGGGCGAACTCGGCTCGCACCTCATCGGCTACATCGGGCGCATCAACGCCAAGGAAAAAAGTGCACTGGAAGCCTCGGAAGACGCCGCCAACTACCGTGGCACGGACTACATCGGCAAGCTGGGCATTGAGTCCAGCTACGAGCGCCTGCTGCACGGCACCACTGGTGTGGAGCAGGTGGAAACATCATCGGGCGGGCACGCCGTGCGCCTGCTCGACCGGCGCGGCGCGCACTCTGGGGACTCTCTTGTACTCTCGGTCGACATCCGCCTCCAGCAACTCGTCGAGCAGCTCTACGGCACGCGGCGTGGCGCCCTCGTCGCCATTGACCCGCGCAACGGCGAAATCCTCGCCTTTGTCAGCAAACCCACCTTTGACCCCAACCTCTTTGTGGAAGGCATCGGCCAAGCGGACTGGAGCGCACTCAACGAATCCATCGACCGCCCGTTGCTCAACCGCGCACTGCGCGGCACCTATCCACCAGGGTCCACCTACAAGCCCTTCATGGCACTCGCCGGCCTGGAAAGCGGCAAACGCACGCCGCAAGCCGTCACGCTGGATCGGGGCGCGTGGAGCTTTGGTGGCCACACCTTTCGCGGGCACGCCACCGGCGCTGTGAACCTCTACAGCAGCATCGTGCGATCGAGCAACGTCTACTACTACCAGCTGGCCAACGACCTCGGCGTCAACGCCATCCACGACCACATGAAGCCCCTTGGCTTTGGGCAAATCACCGGCATTGACCTGCCTGGCGAAGTGCGCGGCGTGCTGCCGTCTACCGAATGGAAGCGCCGCACCTACCGCCGCCCTGAGCAGCAAAAGTGGTACGCGGGCGAGACGATTTCGCTGGGCATCGGCCAGGGCTACAACAACTTCACCATGCTGCAGCTGGCTGGCGCCACCGCCACGCTGGCCGCCGGCGGTGTGCGCCACATACCGCACCTTGGGCGCGCGCGCATTGACGCACTCACCGGGCGCATCGAGCCGCTGCCCCAGCCCCCCGGCCAGCGGCTGGGCGTGAAAGAAGAAAACGTGCGCCTTGTGCGCCGAGGCATGGTCGGCGTGGCGCAAGAGGGCACCTCGCGGCGCGTGTTCGCTGGTGCGCCCTACATCTCCGGCGGCAAAACCGGCACCGCGCAAGCCGTCAGCCTGGGGCGCCGGAGCCTGGGCACGCGGCTGGCAGAGCGCCAACGCGACCACGCCGTCTACATTGCCTTTGCTCCGGCGGATGCGCCGCGCATTGCCGTCGCCGCCATTGTGGAAAACGCCGGCTTTGGCGCCATCTCCGCCGCTCCCGTGGTGCGCCGCGTACTCGATTACTGGCTGCTCGGGCGCTGGCCCAGTGAAGAAGACATGCGCGCCGTGCAGCGCGGGCAAGCCGGCGCGCCCATCGGCGAGCCACGCCGCGCTGCCGACATTCCCATCATCGCCGTGGGCGCTGGCACTGACAATGGGCAAGTCGTTCCCGTGCAAGTGCGCTTTGAAGCGGCCAGCGCCGCCGCTTCTGCTGCCTCCTCTGCCGCAGCGGCGGCAGAAGCGGCAAAAACGCAAGCCGCACCCGCCGCCCGTGCAACCAGCGGCACTGCCGCCGCCGCGCGCCGCCGTCAAGGCGCGCAAAAAGCAGACAAAAAAACATCCGCTCCAAAAGCGCCGCAGCGCAGCGCATCCAAGGCAGCCCAAGCCGCTGCACCCCGGCGCGCAGAAAAGCGCCCTGCACCCACAGCAATCAAAGCGCCGGCACAAACCAATACCCAAGGTAATTGACCGCCATTACCCGCGCACCTTGCGGGCAATGGTTGATATACCCATCTTTACCACACAGTATTCGTTGGACTCAGAAGCCCGAGATTCATATACTCTCAACATCTACGGTGTATTGCCCGCAATATATGCTGGCAAGCAGCGTATACCATTCAAACTCGGCTCAATTAAGGTTAGAGGCAGTCTGCATAACCTACCCCCGACAGTACTGCAATCCACACATGACAGCCCGCCAACAGACCCTTGGATTTGCCCCTGCGCCCTACAAAACGCGCAAGGCTCGCTTTCTGGAAGAGATGGGCGTATTTGCTGGAATCTGGGCGGATGAGCAGGCGCAGGAAGAACGACGGCGCCGCTGCCATGCCCGATGAAACGACCATCCTGCGCTTTCGCCACCTGCTGGAAAAACACAACCTGGCCGAACGCATCTTTGCCCTCGTCAATGAACGCCTCGATTGTTCAAAAAATGTGCAATTTGGAGCGCAAAAAAAGAGCTGCCCCGGACAGAACAACGCTGTTCACGCCATCAAAGGCTGCCAGCAAGGGTTTGGGGTGGAGTTGTGCAAACCTTTGCTTGGGCTACAAGCTTTGACCGCGTTTTCACACCAAGGCTTGAAGCCCTTTTCTTCGCCCTATATGAAACCGCTCATCGCCAAAAACACCACCGAAAAAGCACTCACCGCCGGCCTGCTGCTGTGCCTGTTTATCGCTTTTTGCCGGGGCTTTTATATGCCTACGTCTTGGTGTACAAATTACTGGCTTCTTAATTTTTTTGACGGTTTTTACCGCCGTGCACTGCTGGGTACCTTACTTTATCCTTTCGGAGATTTGCGTCTGCATTATCACTTCGTCGCTATTATAGCAACAGCAGCCAGTGCTGCCCTACTGTATCTCATCGTCACACGCCTTGCTGCATGGCGGCGAAAACAAACAAAAATTGTATATATATATATATGGATTTTGCCTGTCGTGCTATGGAGCATTTTTTTTCAGCGGTATAGGACATCCTGATGCAGCACTTTACCTCACTATTTTTCTGGCGCTCCTGATGCCCAACAGCATTGCGCGTGCTCTTTTAGCCTCATCTACAGTATGGATGCACGAAGCCGCCGCCCTCACCTGCCTGCCGCTGTATTTCACTATTGAATGGTTACATTTTGGCAAGAAAAAAAACAGCCCTTGCAACCCTCGCCTTCAGCTTGGCGTCCTTCATTATCATCTATATTTTTCTTGCTGTGCCAGATAATAACGTTATAGAAACATATAAAAAAGAATTCCTGGCACATATCAATTGGCGCCCAAAATATCAGTATTTTAATGTTTTTGTAAAAGATGATTTTGGGAAAAATTTATTTGCTCCACATACCTATTTCCGTGGTATATTCAAAGAATACGCCATTTATTGCCTGATGCTTGCCAGCATCCTCGCGCAAGGCTGCGTAGTGCCGCAGAAAAAATGGCTTGCCACCATGCTGCCGCCCGTACTTATTTTCTTGACAGCCATATCACCATTGGCACTTGGTTATATTGCCTTTGATAGAAATCGCTGGATTTTTCTGGCAATAAGCAACTCCTCCGCTTTGTTCGTTATATTTCACACACGCATGGCTGTACGCTGGCGAATCATCTTTATTGCTGCTGCCTTCTTTTTCTTTTTTGCCAGCTTTGTGCCTCTATGGGGTCACTACCGCCGGTTTGACGAATTCATCCCCTTCATTCAAAACCTTGGGTCAATCGTCACCAGCTTCCCATAAGTGAGAGCCTGTTTATACTCTTTTGAGTACAATAGAAATAAAAACCAGACAAACAAACTGCAAGCTGGTATGCAAAAGCCTCTCACAATTCTTCCACAGCCTCCTGCTGCCTTCCAGCCAGCCAAAACTTCGCTCCACTATCCAACGCTTTGGAATAAGGAAGGTCTCCAAAACCATCGCCCTGCCTTCATGCAGGACAAAAAATATGCTCAACCTGGTGTGCAGATTTCATAAATGACACCTTGTCATCGAGCATGTCAAAAGAAAACAGGAAAGATGCGTATTATCTCATACTTGAAACTGC
>ONTY01000244.1 GCA_900320815.1 uncultured Pseudomonadota bacterium | reverse complement strand
ACTCCTCGCGCAGCGCATGGCGCCGAATACGCGCATCCTCGTCGTGGCAGCGGCGCCGCACAGCGCGCACGCGCGGCTGTACCGTGCGATGGCGCTGAAAGTGGCGGCGGGCATTGCCGTGAGTGCACGTGATTACTCCGCGCGCATTCCGCCTGTGGCGGTTGAACAGACAAGATGACAAAAAAAAGAGCGCATAGCCCGCATAAAAAGCGGGCAGACGCTGAAAACATCCCACAAAAACTGCCGCCACAAACGCGCGCCGTGCTGCGCCCCGGGCAGTCCGCAGCGCTGCTGCAGGCGCTGCACATCCTTACGCCAGACGCGCGCCTGAACCAGGATTCGCGCCGCAAATTGAAGCAAGTGGAGCACCTGCTGCAGTTTCTCTGCCCCATGCTGGACGAGGTGGCGCAGCACAACGGCGACTGCGACGTGCAGCTCGCGGACTGCGGCGCGGGCAAGTCCTACCTTGGCTTTTTGCTCTATGAGCGCTGGTTTGCGCCGCGCCGGGCACGTCTACGCCATCGAGCGCCGCGCCGAGTTGGCGCAGGGCGCCCGCGCGCTGGCGGCGCGGCTGGGTTGGGCGCGCATGCACTGCATTGAAGGCGAGGTTGGAGAGGCGGCGGCCCTGCCCGAAAAGCTGGACGTGGTGTGCGCGCTGCACGCCTGCGACAGCGCGACAGACGAGGCTATTGCCCTCGCACTGGCGCGCCACGCGCAGGCCATTGCGCTGGTGCCCTGCTGCCAGGCGGAGGTGGCCGCACAGCTGCGGCTGGGCAAGGCGCAGGCACTTGCAGCGGGCGCGCTGGCAGAGTTGTGGCGCCACCCGCTGCACACGCGCGAGTTCGGCAGCCACCTCACAAACGTGCTGCGCTGCCTGTATTTGCAGGCGTGCGGCTACACCGTCACAACCACCGAGTTCACCGGCTGGGAGCACAGCCTGAAAAATGAGCTGATATGCGCGCGCTGGTGTGGCCACAAAAGCCGCAGCGCCGCGCAGCGCATGCGGGCGCTGCTGGAGATGTGCGGGCTGCAGGAGGTGGCGGCGCGTCGCTGGCCGCTGGGCGCTTGAGCGCGGTGGCAATGATGGTGTATCGCGTGTTTGCCCGCATAAGTTGCGGGAAATGCGGTGTAAGTATGCTTGGTATTTGAGAAGGAGCCACCGATGCTGCGCCTTGCGCTGGCCGCTTAGCGCGGCTGCGCGTTGACGATGGCGCGCAGCGCCTCGGTGTCGCGGATGCGGATGTGGCGCTGGCGCACGTGCAAGATGCCTTGCTCGGCAAAGTGCGAGAAGGTGCGGCTGATGGTTTCCAGCTTCAGTCCCAGGTAGCTGCCAATTTCCTCGCGCGTCATGCGCAGCACCAGTTCGCTTTGCGAAAAGCCCCTCGCGTGCAGGCGCTGCACCAGGTTGAGCAGGAAGGCGGCCAGGCGCTCCTCGGCGCGCATGCTGCCCAGCAGCAGCATCACGCCGTGCTCGCGCACGATTTCCCGACTCAAAATTTTGTGAATGTGCTTTTGCAGCGCGTGCACCTCGCGCGAGAACTCTTCGATGCGCCCGTAGGGCATGACGCACACCTCGGCGTCTTCCAGTGCGATGGCGTTGCAGGTGTGTGCGTCGCTGACGATGCCGTCCAGCCCCATGATTTCACCGGCCATCTGGAAACCCGTGACCTGGTCGCGCCCGTCCTCGGTGGCGATGCAGGTTTTGAAAAAGCCGGTGCGAATCGCATACAGCGCGCTGAAACGCTCGCCTGCCACAAAGAGCGCGTTGCCACGGCGCACACGCCGGCGCGTGGCCACGAGTTTGTCCAGACGCTCCATGTCAGCCTCGGAGAGGCCGATGGGCATACACAACTCGCGCAGATTGCAACTGGAACAGGCGACTTTGACGGCGTTCGAATTCATAAAAAGCCGGCGGTTTATGTGGTTTTTCAAGCGGGATGGCGCATTTTATCTGTGCGAGAAAAACCATTTGATTTAGCACAAAGCCCGCAGGGCGCCTGCCGCGCCACGCACTTGCTCGCTTGATAGCTGTCAAGGAGCCACCATGTGTGGCGCGGCACAGTGCGCGCCGCCCTGCAACAAGAACGAATGAGGAACCCCCCTATGCCGCTGATCACCCCGGAACTGCTCACACGCTTTGACGTGCCCGGCCCGCGCTACACCTCGTATCCCACCGCTGACCGCTTTGTGGAGGCGTTTGGCGCGCCAGACTTGGTGCAGGCGCTCGAGCAGCGGCGCGCCGGGCCGGCGGCGCTGGCGCTGCCGCTTTCGCTGTATGTGCACATCCCCTTTTGCGAGGCGCTGTGTTACTACTGCGCGTGCAACAAAATCATCACGCGCCATCATGAAAAAGCGCAGCCGTATCTGCGCCTGCTCAGTCGCGAAGCGGAGCTGCATGTGCAGCACCTGGGCAGCGGGCAACAAGTCACGCAGTTGCACTTGGGCGGCGGCTCGCCCACATTTTTCAGCGATGCAGAACTGGGCGAATTGATGGCGATATTGCGCCGCAATTTCTCTCTGGCGCCCACGGGCGAATATTCCATTGAAATTGACCCGCGCACCGTCGATGAAGGACGTCTGGCGGCGCTGGGCGGCATGGGTTTCAATCGCCTCAGTTTTGGGGTGCAGGATTTTGACCCGCTGGTGCAAAAGGCGGTGCACCGCGTGCAGCCGGCGGAGCAGGTATTTGCGCTGATGCAGGCAGCACGCCGCCTGGGCTTTGAATCCATTAATGTGGATTTGATTTACGGGCTGCCACGGCAGACGCCAGAATCATTTGCACGCACCCTGGAGCAGGTGTGCGCGTTGCGCCCGGATCGCATCGCGCTCTACGCCTACGCGCACCTGCCCGAGCGTTTCAAACCGCAGCGGCGCATCATCATCATTGAACTGCCAGGCGCGGCCAACAAGGTGAGTATGCTTGCTGCAGCTTTGCAAAAGTTTGAAGAAGCGGGCTACGACTACATTGGTATGGACCACTTTGCGCTGCCGGACGACCCGCTGGCCGTTGCCCGCCGCCAGGGGCGCCTGCACCGCAACTTCCAGGGCTACAGCACGCAGCCGGACTGCGACCTCATCGGGCTGGGCGTCTCGGCCATCAGCG
>ONTY01000174.1 GCA_900320815.1 uncultured Pseudomonadota bacterium | reverse complement strand
CGGCGGCGCTGCTCGCGCGCCAGCTTGCCGTCTGCATACCGGGTGCGCCGCCTGTGCAGCGGCGCTGGCTGCTGCACCCGCGCCATACGCCGCCGCAGCGCACGCTGCCACGCCAAAAGCGCCTCGGCAATCTGCGCGGCGCCTTTGGCGTGCACCCGCAGCACGCCGCCAAAGTGCGCGGGCGGTGCATCGTGCTGCTGGACGACGTCATGACCAGCGGCGGCAGCCTGTTTGAAGCTGCGCGCTGCCTGCTGGCTGCCGGCGCCGCCAAGGTGGACGCCATCGTGCTGGCACGCGCCGAGTTCGATACTCATGAATGATACGCTGACCTACCCGCAATTTGCGCTGGTAATGGCACGATACCCATACATTCACAGCTTTATTGTTGTATTCCATCGCCCTCACCTTTTCACATACTCACCATAAAAACACTCTACTACCAGCATATTTTGCCTGCAAACACATAATACTCCACCAGATTATCGCCACTTGCGGGGGACAAGCGCCCATACAATCCCTGCCTGCTGCCCATGCAGCTGCGCGCCACTCGGCGCCCCTTCACACCTCACCCCCTCCCTGCCCCGTGCCCGCCTACACCTTTGAAGCCCTGCAAGCCGACGGCAAAAGCCGCCGAGGCACCATAGAAGCCGATACCGCCCGCGCCGCCCGCGCCATGCTGCGCGCGCAGTCCCTCGTGCCCCTGGCTGTGGAGCCACTGCAAGGCAACGCCCCCGCCGGCAGCGCCCGCCACACTGTCTGGCGCGCCCGCGCCATGAACGCCGCCCAGCTTGCTGTGTGGACACGCCAGCTTGCCGCCCTCGTGGCCGCTGGCCTGCCGCTGGAGCACGCCCTTGGCGCCCTGGCCGACGAAAGCGAAGCCCAGCGCCAACGCTTGCTCACCGCCAGCCTGCGCGCCGAGGTCAACGCCGGCGCCCCGCTGGCGCGCGCCATGTCGCAGCACCCGCGCGACTTCTCCGACGTCTACACCGCCGTCATCGCCGCCGGCGAGCAAGGCGGGCACCTTGCCCAAGTGCTCGAATCGCTGGCAGACGATCTGGAAGAGCGCCAGGCGCTGCGCGGCAAACTGCTCGGCGCCGCGCTCTATCCGGCCATCGTCACCTGCATGGCCATCGGCATCGTCCTGTTTCTGATGACCTTTGTCGTGCCCACCCTTGCCAGCGTTTTTGCCAGCTCCAAACGCGCCCTGCCCCCACTCACCGTCATCGTCATGGCCGCCAGCGACTTCGCCCGCCATTGGGGGCTGTGGCTGCTCGCTGCCGCTGCCGCTGGCTTTGGCCTGCTGCGCCTGGCGCTGCGCGGCGAAGCCTTTCGCCACAGTTTTGATGCCGCCACGCTGCGCCTGCCCATCATCGGGCGCCTGAGCCGCGGCTACAACGCCGCGCGCTTTGCCTCCACCCTTGCCATGCTCGCTGCCGCCGGCGTGCCCATCCTGCGCGCGCTGCAAGCGGCTGGCCAGACGCTGGGCAACCGAGCCATGCGCGCCGACATTGACGACGCCCTCACCATGGTGCGCGAAGGCGCGCCACTGGCCAGCGCGCTGGCGCAAAAAAAACGCTTCCCCCCCCTGCTGCCCATGTTCGCGCGCCTGGGTGAGCAAACCGGCCAGTTGCCACAAATGCTCACGCGCGCTGCCACGCAAATAAGTGCCGACGTGCAGCGCCGTGCGCTGCGTCTGGCCACCTTGCTCGAACCCCTGCTCATCGTTGGCATGGGGCTGCTGGTTGCGCTCATCGTCCTTGCCGTCATGCTGCCCATCATGCAAATGAGCCAGTGGGTCAAATAAACCGCACCATCACTGCCACACATCACTGGGCTGGCTCGGAATGCAGTGCTGCCTTGAGATAAACCCGTATGCCTGGACCGCTCACCACGCCAGCCCGTGGCCGAATCTCATACACCCTTTCATGCGCCGCATAAAAAGCATTGCACACCTCGGCCTCTTTGCGTACGCGTTCCGTTTTTGGACTGCCATCGGGTTTTCGATAAAGCCCGCACTCGCGCCCATCGTTATAAGTAACAACAAAGTCATATTCCCTCGGAAGCGCCAGGCGTCCCGCTCTGACAAGGTTCCTGAATGGAATTGTCTTCTTACCAGCACCATAGTCCGGCTTCATGACATCCGCATCTGGAACTGCAAGCACAGAGTTCTGCGGCAGATTCTCATGCACCCACACCGCAAGCACCTGGACTGTATTCACCAAATTTTTGTTTTTTACAATTGCCGCATCCCTTTGCAGCAACGGACGCGCCCCCGCAATAAAGATGGCCGCCATCAAAAGATGCCCCAGCCACAACTTTCCAGTTCTCTTTTTTACGGCATTCCCCACCGCTTGTGCCCCAGCCCCGGCGGCAAGCGCCAGCCCTGGAATGGCGCCAACAATGTTTCTTGCAAAATATGCCCTGTAATATCCGACAAAAATAATCAGTGTCAGCGGGAATGCCAACACCAACAAAAGAGTACTGTACCCCCCCCGTACGGAATGAGCGAAGTGCCAGTACAAGCGCCAGCAATGCCAATATACAAAAAATCAGACCCAATCCATAATCTGACACCAAGACATCAGCATATCGTCCCCAGCTTCTCGTGCAGGAAAAATCTATTATGCAGGCGCCATGCCCCACCCTGTAATGATTTCCCTCGTACGCAACGTGGGCAAAAAACGTCTTTGAATCAAACAGCGCATACGGTGTCGTTACAAGAAAAGTGACAACCATCGTCAACATTGAAAGCACAGGCTTGCCAGCAGCACTCAAAATCTGACGCCATGCTTCATGGTGCAAGACATGAGCCACAAGCACACCACAGAAAAAAACGACTCCTGTATATTTTGAACCTGCTGCCAAGCCAACGCATGCGCCCGCCAGCAAGTAATCCTTTACCCGACCGCTTTCATACAGCCGTACACAAAAATACATGGCACATGCCGAAAACACTGCAACAAAAATATCCACCGTCACCATAGGCGACATATCAACATGCAGCGGGCACACAGCAGTCACTGCGGCAGCAAATAGCGCAGCCGCAACAGAACGCAGCAACTTGCGCGCAGTACAATACACCACAAAAACAGACGCAGTCGCTGCCATAGACGCAACCATTCGCGTCACAGCAAAGTAGTCTACTGGTTGATTTCCGACAAATATCCTTACAGCTGCTTGTACATACAAGACAAGGCTTGGATAATTAAAGAATTGTGGGTTTGGATTCCCATCACGAAGCATATTTCCAACTATGCGGGCATTGATAGTCTCATCTACATGCGGATACACAAATGCCCCTGCCGCACGCAGCGCCAGCGCCAGCGCCAAAATGAACAGCAGAACGGCTTGCGCCCACTGTTCCTCTGTCTTTCATGTTATTGCCTTCATTCAGATACCCACCAGACTCATACTTTGATGCCCCTTCATCATAATGGCAACAAAAAGATACCTACCGCGTCAGGCGTGCTGCCTCAGCGCTTCCCGCCTTGCCGCGCAGCACGTCCCACAGCCCACGCCAAAAGCCCGCGCCATAGCCCGTGTGGTAGAGCGCAATGGCCACAGGCAGGCGCAGCAGCATGGCGGCACTTTTTTCTGGCGCGGCACGCGCGGCACTGATACTGGCAGCAATCAAATACGCGCCATACGCCACAAGCAGCCCCAAAAGCGGCGCAGCGCACCACGGTGCAGCCATACTCCAAACAATCAGCGCGGCAACAAAGGCAGCAGGAACCAGCTGGCGCCAGGCACCGGGCGCGCCGTGACGGCGCAGCACAAAGGCACGCCAATAGCCATATTGGTATTGTTGCGCCCACAACTGGCGCAGCGCCCCGCGCGGCTGATACGCGCTGCGAATGCGCGCGCTCTGCCACACGCTTGAACCGGCGCGGCGCAGACGCAGGTTGTGTTCGTCGTCCTGATTGCGCACCAGCGTCTCGTCAAAGCCGCCAGCGCGTGCCAGCGCCTCGCGCCGCCAGCAACCAAGATACACCGTATCTACCGGTCCTTCGTACTGCACATCACGCGAGCGCGCGCCCCCCACCACCCAGCGGCACTGGAACGCGGCAGCAATGGCGCGTCCTGCCGCACCCTGCCCTCGCGCCACCCACGGGCCGCCAACGTTGTCTGCGCCTGTGCGTGCCAAAGCCGCAATGCACTCGGCCAGATAATCGGGCGCAAAGCGCGTATGAATATCCAGCCGCGCAATCACGCAGCCGCGCGCGCGGCGCAGCGCCGCATTCAAACCCGTGGAAACAATGCGCTGTGGGTTATCCAGCACCACAAGCCGCGCGTCGTGCGCTGCATATTCCTCCAGCACGGCGCGCGTGCCATCATCGCTGATGCCGTCGGCAATAAGCAATTCCAGCCGCCAGTCTGGCGGCAATTGCTGCGATGTATTATTGCTGTTTTGCACACCGCCGCGCGCCGTGCGCCCAAGCCACAGCGCCAGCAGCAGCCAGACAAAACACAGCGGCACCGCCAGCCAGGAAATGGCAGAAAGCGTCAGCCCCAGCCCGCTCGATAATCCCGCATAGCCCCAGGCACCAATCTGGTCGCCGCTGCGATACACCACGGTATCAATAAAGTTTTTCGCTTTATATCTGTCCTCACGCGGCGCCTGCGTAAACAGCACTTCGCGCGAAGGGCGCGCCAGCGCAAAATTGCTCACACGCCGCCCAACCTGCACCAGCACAAACACGCTCAAAATGGGATATGTCGCCAACAGGCCAAAGCCCGCCATACTCACCAGCGGCAGCGCACCCAGTGTCACCGCAATGCCCAGGCGCTGCATCAGCCGTCCGGTGATGAAAAGCTGAAACCCGAGCGTGAGCGAATTGACCCACAAATCAATCTGCGCAAAAAACGCCGTGCGCGCTCCCCGGTCGGTAAAGTTGGCATTCACAATCTCCGCCTGCTGAAAATACAGCAAGGTTGAGGTGATGGAATACAACAGAATGAAGGCGGAGATGCCCAAAAGATAGGGCGAGCGCAGCGTGCGCTGCAGCCCTGCCCAGGCGGAGCCGCCGATTTTTTTCTCTTTTTCTCCCTCTTTCTTTTCTGCCCCGGCGCCTGCCGCCGCATCCTGCCCGCCACCCAGGCGCGAGACGCGCCGCGCCATATGCACCGCCGCTTCCAGCAGCACGGCGGCGAGCAGCAGCAATTGCCAGTGCGCCACACGCCCAGCGAGCACTTTCACCAGCGCCGGGCCAATAATGCCGCCAACTGTAGCGCCCGCTGCCAAAATGCCGAACAGGCGCTTGCCCTGGTCGCTCGTAAAGACGTCCGACATCAGCGACCAAAATACTGAAACGACAAAAAGGTTGAAAACAGAAACCCAAATGAAAAATATACGCTCTGCCCACACCGCACGCGCCGCAGCATCTGCGCTCCCAAAAATGGCAGCAAATATCAATAAATGCAGCGCAAAAAAGCGGTACGAGAGCGCAATAAACTTCTCCCGCGGCCAGCGCTGCACCAGTGCGCCAAACAGCGGGCTAAGCGCCAGCATTGCCCCCAGTGTGCCCACAAACAGCCACGGCAGATTCCGCACGCCGCCCGCTGCGCCAATTTCATCGCGCAACGGGCGCAGCATGTAATACGCCATGAACAGCGTGACCACATACAGCCACGCCACCAGCAGCACCTGCGCCTCGCGCGGGCGCACGTTCAAGCGTGCGAGTAGTTTGAATGATGCAGATTGACGTTCCATATTTTTCGGTTTTTATTTATTCTGAATAGGTATCCGTTTGCCCTGGCGCAGCAGCAGCGGACGGGCACAAGACCCGCCCCTGCAAAAACAGCGCCCTGCGTTTTTATTTACCGCTGAACACCGGGAAATGCGTGAACTCGCCATAATCAGCGGCACGCAACGCACGCAGCGTTTGCATATATCGGCGTCAGAGATGGTGAAATCAACCGCAGCGTTTTCTTTCATACGTTCCGGGCGCGTGGTTTTTGGCAGCGCCACCATGCCCAGCTGCAGCACGTAGCGGATGCACAGCTGCGCAGGCGTGGCCTTGTATTTTGCTGCCATCGCTGCAATGTCTGGGTTTTTCAGCACTTCGCCGTGCGCCAGTGGCGAATATGCCTGCACCAGAATGTTTTCCTTGCTGCAAAACTCGGCCAGCTCAAACGGCGTGTTGCCAATGTGCGCCAGAACCTGGTTGACGGCAGGGCGCACCTTTGCTTCCTTGAAAATGTTTTCCAGATCAGGCCGCAGGAAGTTTGACACGCCAATGGAGCGCAGCTTTCCTGCCGCTTGCGCGTCTTCCAGTGCGCGCCATACCGCGCGGTTTTCGTCGTAGTATTTCTTTTCGCTGCGCCACTCGGCCCAGGGTTGCGGGCTGTGGATAATCATCAGGTCAAAATAT
>ONTY01000062.1 GCA_900320815.1 uncultured Pseudomonadota bacterium | reverse complement strand
CTTGCGAGGTATCTCATGGTTCTCCTTGTCGGGACCTAGCAGCAACATGCCTTCCTTGTAGGGCTCGAGATTGAACACCTTGATACATCCTGTTGATGGAGCTAGTGGCTCATAGTAGCTGTCGATAACGTTGTCGAGCTTGTAGAACACGGTGTATAGGTCGTTGCTCGACTCTAACAGTCGCACCTTGTCGTTGAGTCCCTGCTTGCGGAACATCTCTACCACATCGGTGGTAAGTCGCTCACGCCTTACGAACTTGATATCCTTTTCGACAATCTCGTGCATGCGCAACTTGAGGCGCTCGATATTCTGGGGAGTGAGAAGCTTCTCGTCGTGCTTGATGGTACAGTAGAAACCACCTGAGATACTGTGCTCGATGCGCAATCGCTTGCCCTCGCGCACGACGCTGCCTATATTCAGCCAGAGCATTTACTGGTCGCCATGCTCGAGCAAGATGGTGGCCCGGCGCTGCTTTTGCAGCGCGCGGGCGTGAATACTGCGGCGCTGCTGCGCGCTGCAAAAGACGCCGTTGCCCGCCTGCCGCAAGTCAGCGGCGGCGAAGGCGTGCAACCCAGCCCTGATTTGCTGCGCCTGCTGCAGGAGACGGAAAAGGAAGCCATCAAACGCGGCGACCAGTTCATTTCCAGCGAGATTTTTCTGCTCGCTCTTTCTGACGGTAAAACCGCTGCCGCCAAACTCGCGCAGGAACACGGCCTCACGCGCCGGGCGCTGGAAGAAGCCATTGGCGCCGTGCGCGGCGGGCAGAGCATGGACAGCGCCGAAGGCGAAAACCAGCGCGGCGCGCTGCAAAAATATACGCTTGATTTGACGGCACGTGCGCGCAGCGGCAAGCTGGACCCGGTGATTGGACGCGACGACGAAATCCGCCGCGCCATTCAGGTGCTGCAGCGCCGCAGCAAAAATAATCCGGTACTCATCGGCGAGCCGGGCGTGGGCAAAACTGCGATTGTGGAAGGGCTGGCGCAGCGCATTGTGGCAGGCGAAGTGCCCGAGACGCTCAAAGAAAAGCGCGTGCTGGCGCTGGATATGGCCGGGCTGCTGGCCGGCGCCAAATATCGCGGCGAGTTTGAAGAGCGCCTCAAAGCCGTACTCAAGGAAGTGGCGCGCGAAGAAGGGCGCATCATTCTCTTTATTGACGAGTTGCACACGATGGTGGGCGCCGGCAAGGCCGAGGGCGCCATCGACGCCGGCAATATGCTCAAGCCCGCCCTTGCGCGCGGCGAATTGCACTGCATTGGCGCCACCACGCTGGACGAATACCGCAAATATATTGAAAAAGATGCGGCACTGGAGCGCCGCTTTCAGAAAGTGCTCATTGACGAGCCCAGCGTGGAAGACACCATCGCGATTTTGCGCGGGCTCCAGGGCAGATATGAGGCGCATCACGGCGTGGATATTACCGACCCGGCCATCGTTGCCGCTGCCGAGTTGAGTGCGCGCTACATCACCGACCGCTTTCTGCCTGACAAGGCGATTGACCTGATTGACGAGGCTGCTGCCAAAATCAAGATTGAAATTGACTCCAAGCCCGAGGCGATGGACAAACTTGAGCGCCGCATGATTCAGCTCAAGATTGAGCGCGAAGCCATGAAAAAGGAAACCGACGAGGCTTCAAAAAAGCGCCTCGCCCTCATTGAAGAGGAGCTGCAAAAGCTGGAAAAGGAATACGCCGACCTGGAAGAGGTGTGGAAGGGCGAAAAAGCCCAGGCGCAGGGCAGCGAACAGGTGCGCAAACAAATTGAGCAGCTGCACACGCGCATTGACGAACTCAAGCGCAAGGGTGATTTTGAACAACTCGCGCGCCTGCAATATGGCGAATTGCCGGAACTGGAAAAACGCCTGAAAGACGCCCAAAGCGGCCAGGGCGCCGCCGTGCAGCACAAACTGCTGCGCACGCGCGTGGACGCGGAAGAAATCGCCGAAGTCGTCAGCCGCGCCACCGCCATCCCGGTGAGCAAGATGATGCAAGGCGAGCGCGAAAAACTGCTGAATATGGAGGCGGCGCTGCACCAGCGCGTCGTTGGACAGGACGAGGCCGTGCGCGCCGTCGCCGACGCCATTCGCCGCTCACGTGCGGGTTTGTCTGACCCCAATCGCCCGCTGGGCAGTTTCCTGTTTCTCGGCCCCACGGGCGTGGGTAAAACGGAGCTGTGCAAGGCGCTGGCCGCATTTTTGTTTGACAGCGAAGAGCACATGGTGCGGCTGGATATGAGCGAGTTCATGGAAAAGCACAGCGTCTCGCGCCTGATTGGCGCGCCGCCCGGCTACGTGGGCTACGACGAAGGCGGTTATTTGACGGAAGCGGTGCGCCGCAAACCGTACAGCGTGATTTTGCTGGATGAGGTGGAAAAGGCGCACCCGGACGTGTTCAATATCCTGCTGCAAGTGCTCGACGACGGGCGTCTGACCGACGGGCAGGGGCGCACTGTTGACTTCAAAAATACCGTGATTGTGATGACGAGCAATATCGGCAGTGCGCTCATTCAAAACATGGTGGCAAAAGACTACGCCGAACTCAAAGACGCGGTGTGGAGCGAGGTGAAACAGCACTTTCGTCCCGAGTTTCTCAACCGCATTGACGAGAGCGTGATATTCCACGCGCTTGGCAGCGAGCATATTGCCGCCATTGCAAAAATCCAGCTTGCCGTGCTGGATGCGCGCCTGCGGAAAATGGATTTGGCGCTGGCGGTGGACGATGCGGCGCTTGACTCATTGGCCAAAGTGGGTTTTGACCCCGTGTTTGGTGCGCGCCCGCTCAAGCGCGCCATTCAGCAGCACATTGAAAACCCGCTCTCCAGGCTGCTGCTGGAGGGCCGGTTCATGCCCAAGAGCACCATCCGCGTCACAGCGAACGAGGCAGCCGAGGGCGGCTTTGCCTTCATTGCTCAATAAACGCCGCGCCAAGAGCCGGTGCCGAAAAAAAGGGCGGTCTGCGGGCCGCCCTTTTGTGTGCTGCAGCAGCAGGGCGCCCAGCGGGGTGGGTGGGGTTATGGCTGGGCGGCGCCGCTTTTTTGCAGTATGTCAAACAGCAGGCCGTGCCGCAGGGCGCTGGGGCTGTAGGTGAGGGCGTCGATGTCCAGCGCGTCCATGATGGCGCAGAGGATGGCGATGCCGCCGGCGGCCACGGGCTTGCGGCTGTCTTTCATGCCGGGGATGGCGATGCGTTCCACATGGCCGGCGGCGATGAGTTGTGCGCGCAGCCATTGCACGCCGCCCCGCGTGATGGCGTAGCGTTTTGCAGTGCGCTCTGTGGCCAGCAGCACGTCGGCGGCGGCGCCGACGGTGCCAGAGCATCCCCACGCCTGCTCCCAGGCGCTGCGCCAGCGCACGCAGCCGCTGGACTGCAGCAGGGCGAGGGCGGCGTCTTCGGCAGCGTCAAAGCGCGCGGCGTCGATACGGCCATCGGCAAAGTGCTGCTGCGTCCAGGAGACGGCGCCCATCGCGTGCGAGGCGGTGCGCTTGGTGGTGTGCTCGTTGCCGAGGATGAGTTCGGTGGAGCGCCCACCGATGTCCAGGACGAGGTGGCGCGCCTGGCCTGGCGGCAGGTGCTGCGCGACGCCAAGGTAAATCAGCCGCGCCTCTTCGTGGCCGCTGATGACTTCAATGGGGTGGCCGAGGATGGCTTCGGCGCGCGTGATGAAGTCGGCGCGGTTGCGCGCTTCGCGCATGGTCTGGGTGGCTACGGCGCGCACGCGCGCAGCCGGCAGCCCCGCCAGCCGTGGGGCAAAGCGCGCCAGGCACGCCCAGCCGCGCTGCATGGCGGCCTCCGAGAGGCGCCAGGCCTGAAACTGGCCATCGACACAGCGGGCGATTTCCAGGCGAAAGCTGTTGGAACCCAGGTCAATGGCGGCAAGGCGGTCGTCGGCATCAGGCATGAGGCGTGCTCCAGGGGCAGAAGGGCAAAGGGCGCCGCGATTGTGGCGCATGGAGGACGTGCCAGGCTGCACTATACTTGGAATGGGTATATAGTGCTTTGCCGGTAATATATACAGGCATTCAAATGAATAGATTGTGAGTATTTTTATGGTGTTGGGTATGCTTTGTCTGCCGGCAACTTATACGGGCGACAAGTCTTATTGATGGGTGGTATTTGACTGCGCCAGCGTGCTCAATGCCAGCTGCAGTTCGGCCTTGCTGCCCAGGCGCTGCATGGGGGGCAGGGCGGCAAGCAGGCGGCGTCCGTAGTCCATGCGCTGCAGGCGAGGGTCGCAGATGATGAGCAGACCACGGTCACGCTCGCTGCGGATGAGCCGCCCGGCGCCTTGTTTGAGGGCAATGGCCGCTTCGGGCAGCGAGTAGTGCGTGAAGGGGTGGCGCGCCTGCGCTTGCAGGCGGCGGCTGCGCGCGGCCACAAGTGGGTCAGCGGGCGGGGGAAAGGGGAGTTTGTCAATGACAAGGCACTGCAGCGCCTTGCCGGGCACGTCTACGCCTTCCCAGAACGAGGCGCTGCCCACGAGCACGCAGCCGCCGCGTCCGCTGCTGTCGCTGCCGGCGGCGCGAAATTGCTCCATGAGCTGGCTCTTGGGCGCTTCGCCTTGGGCGAGGACGCAGATGGGCACGCCGGCAGCGGCAAAGTGCGCGCGCAGCTGCTCGCGAATCGTGCGCAGCGCGCGCAGCGTGGTGGTGAGCACCAGGCAGCGCCCGCCAAGCTGCATGGCGCAGTGCGCGGCAAGCTGCGCGACGCCGCTGCTGTGCTGCGGACTGCGGGGGTCTGGGAAGCTGGCGGGGATGTAGAGGGCGGCCTGCTGCGCGTAGTCAAAGGGGCTGCTGATGCGCAAGGTGGGCGCGTCTGTCAGACCGCAGGGTTCGGTGAACCATTGCAAATCGTCGCCTTCGCCCAGCGTGGCGGAGACGAAGACCCAGGCTCTCTGGCGCGCGTCTTCGGCAGGCTGTGGGGGAGGCAGGGTGGCGGTTTCGGTGCCAGCGGCGGCGCTGTTTTCATCAGCCAGCCCAAGCATGCGAGAGCGCACGGCGTGCGCAATGTCCAGCGGCGACTCAACCAGGTGCAGCGCGTGCGCTTGCACATCCAGCCAGCGCACGAGGCTGGACTCCAGCGGCGCGGCGGCGGCAAAGTGCTGCGCCAGCGTGCCAAGGCTCTCGGCGCGTGCGGCCAGGCGCGGGAAGTCAGGCGCCAGTTCGCTGCACTGCCGCAGTGCCTCGCGCGCGGCGGCAAGCTGCACCAGCACATCCGTCAGCGCGGCCTCCCAGGTGTCGGCGTCCAGCCCATCAGGGGCACTGGCGTGCCAGAGCAGGCGCTGCTGCGCGCGCCCAGCGGCCAGGCGCAGCGCACGCGCGCTGCGCTGCACGGCAGCGGCCAACTCCTGCCACGGCTGCAGCCCGGCGGCAAGCGTGAGGCCGGCGGCGAGCATGTCGCGCCCAAAGTCCAGCACCTGGTGCGTGGACAGGCGCTGCCCAAGGAACTGGATGCCGATGGCGTTGAGTTGGTGCGCCTCGTCAAAGATGACGGCGCGCACGCTGGGCAGCAGCTCCGCCATGCCGCTCTCGCGGATGGCAAGGTCGGCAAAAAACAGATGGTGATTGATGACGAGCACATCGGCGTCCATCGCGCGGCGGCGGGCGCGGTAGACGAAGCATTCGCTGTGGCGTGGGCATTCGGCGCCCAGGCAGTTTTCGCGCGTGCTGGTGATGAGCGGGGTGAGGGGCGAGTGCTCGTCCAGCTGCGGGATGGTGGCGATGTCCCCATCCTCGTCGCGCTGCGCCCAGCGCAGCACCCCGGCAAGCTGGGCGCGGCGCGGCGCTGGCGCATCGCCGCTGTGCGCGGCAAGTTCCAGGCGATACAGGCACAGGTAGCTGCCACGTCCCTTGAGCAGCCGGCAGTTCACCGGGGCAGCGAGTGCGCGCGCCAGCGCAGGTAGGTCACGGCTGAACAGCTGCTCCTGCAGCGCCTTGGTGGCGGTGGAAATCAATACGCGCTCGCCCGCCAGCAGCACCGGCGCCAGATAGGCAAAGGTTTTGCCCACGCCCGTGGCCGCTTCGGCCACAAGCTGCCCGCCGCGCTCCAGGGTGCGCGCCACCGCCAGCGCCAGCCGCGTTTGTCCCGGGCGCGGGCAAAAAGTGCCAGCTGCTGCTGCCTGTAGCGGCCCGGCAGCATCAAACGCTGCCAGCACGGCGCGCTCCAGCGCGCTGGCGGCGGCGTGCTCTGGCAAGGGGGGAGAGTCGGACATACGGGGAGGAAAGCGAGCGGGCGAGTGGGTGTGTTTTTCAGGGGAGAGCGCGTGATATTGCCCGCATTTTTCGCATTGACATTGCAGCGCAGCATTTTGGGCGGCCTGGTCAGGCAGGCGTCGCGTGCCGCGTGCAAATATGCAGCCCGACGGCGGTAGATAGGCGACGGGCGGCGCACGACAACTCGTTATCATCGCGCCCCTGTGCGCCCGCATTGCGCAGCGCCTTGGATGCAAATAGACACCTCCCCTTTTCTCTAACCATGCCAAACAACTCCAAAACGCCGCCCAAGCCGCCCACGCCTCCCAAAGCGATGGAAAAAGGCTACCGCCTCAGCGCTGCCACCGGCCAGCATCGCGGCGACCGCGAATATCAGCAAGACCAGGTGGGGCTGTTTGCTCACCCGCGCATCACCGGCTGCGTTATCGGTCTGGTTGCCGACGGCATGGGTGGGCGCACCGGCGGGCGCAAAGCCGCCGATCAGGTGATGATGACTGCGTGCCAGCTTTTTGAGCAGTTCACACCCGGCACCGATGACGTGCCCGCCTTCCTGCAGCAAATTGGCCGCGAAGCGCACACCACCATCCACCTGACGGCGATTGCTTCGGAGCAGGAGCCGCACAGCACGCTGGCCACTTTCCTCATCAACCCGGGTGGCGCGTGCTACTGGGCGCATTCGGGCGACTCGCGCATCTACCACTTCCGCCAGGACAGACTGCTCGAGCGCACCAAGGATCACTCCTACGTGCAGTCGCTCGTGGACTCTGGCGAACTCACCGAAGAAGAGGCCAGCACGCACCCCAACTCCAACGTGCTGCTTGCCTGCTTGGGCACCGACGAAGAGGCGCCGCGCATTGACACCCGCGTCACGCAGCTGGACGTGGGCGACTGCCTGCTGGCGTGCACTGACGGGCTGTGGCACTACTTCACCGATGTGGAACTGGGCAGCGTGCTGCAGGCACTGCCCCCGCGCGACGCGAGCAAATTCCTGCTTGACAAAGCGCGCGAGAGGGCGATGGGCGGCGGCGACAACCTCTCGCTGGCCATCGTCAAAGTCGAGCCGCTGCAAGGGCGTCCGGCTGTTGGCTCTGCGTTTGCGCCGCTGTAATTTCTCCATTCAGGCAATTTGCCATGCAAAAACGCGCCCTGCACAGGCGCGTTTTTCTTTTATATAACCGCCCGTTTTCCTTTTTTGTATTTTTTGCAGGTGCCTGGGGTATGAACAATGGGGTTGCGCTGCTGCCGCAGGACGGCGGCGCAGATGATGAGCGGCTGACGCTGGCTGCCTACGCGCAGCGGGCGTATCTGGAATATGCGCTGAGCGTCGTGAAAGGGCGCGCGCTGCCCGATGTGGCCGACGGGCAAAAGCCCGTGCAGCGGCGCATCCTGTATGTGATGGGGCGCATGGGGCTGGGGTGGGGCGGTGCGCAGGGGCGGCAGGCTGCCTCGCCCGTCAAGAGCGCGCGCGTGGTGGGCGATGTGCTGGGCAAGTTCCACCCGCACGGCGATGTGGCGGCGTATGAGGCGCTGGTGCGCATGGCGCAGGAGTTCAGCCTGCGCTACCCGCTCATTGACGGGCAGGGCAACTTTGGCAGCCGCGACGGGGACGGCGCGGCGGCCATGCGCTACACCGAAGCGCGCCTGTCGCGCATCTGCCGCCTGCTGCTGGCAGAAATTGACGCCGGCACGGTGGACTTCACCCCCAACTACGACGGGCGCGAAATGGAGCCGCGCCAATTGCCCGCGCGCCTGCCCTTTGCGCTGCTCAATGGCGCCAGCGGCATCGCTGTGGGGCTGGCGTGCGAGATTCCCAGCCACAATTTGCGCGAAGTGGCCGATGCCTGCCTGGCGCTGCTGAAAAAACCGGATTTGAGCGATGAAGAGCTTTTTGCCCTGCTGCCTGGGCCAGATTATCCGGGCGGCGGCCACATTATCAGCAGTGCCGCCGACATTGCCGCTGCGTATCGCAGCGGGCGCGGCAGCCTGAAAGTGCGTGCGCGCTGGCATATTGAGCCGCTGGCGCGCGGGCAGTGGCAAATGGTCGTCACTGAATTGCCGCCCGGCGTGAGCGTGCGCCGTGTGCTGGAAGACGTGGAAGGCATTACCAGCCCCAAGCCGCGCGTGGGCAAAAAATCTATTTCTGCCGAGCAAAGCCAGCTCAAAGCCGCCGTACTTGGCCTGCTGGAAGAAGCGCGCGACGAATCCAATAAAGACGCGCCGGTGCGTATTGTGTTTTCCCCACGCAGCCGCAGCGTGAGTGTGGAGGCACTGGCCGAGATGCTGCTGGCGCACACATCGCTTGAAAGCAATGCGCCCATTAATCTGACCTGCGTCGGGGTGGATGGACGCCCGGTGCAAAAAAGCCTGCGGCAGATGCTGGAAGAGTGGATCGCGTTTCGCCAGCAGTGCATCACGCGGCGCACGCGCCACCGCCTGCAGGAGGTGCTGGATCGCCTGCATATTCTGGAGGGGCGGCAGGCGGTGCTGCTCAATATTGACGAAGTTATCGCCACCATTCGCGAAAGCGAGGAGCCAAAAGCGGCGCTCATCGCGCGTTTTCATTTGAGCGAGCGGCAGGCCGAAGATATTCTGGAAATCCGCCTGCGGCAGCTGGCCAGGCTGGAGGCCATCCGCATTGAGCAGGAAATGGCCGCGCTGCGCGATGAGCAAAAAAGTCTGCAAGAAGTGCTGGACGACCACGCTGCGCTTGTGCGCCTGATGGCGGGCGAAATCCGCGCCGATGCACGCGAGTTTGGCGACGCGCGCCGCACATTAATACGCGAAGAAAAACGCGCACAGGCCGAATTGCCGCAAAGCGATGAGCCGCTGACCGTCATCGTCAGCCGCCAAGGCTGGGTGCGCAGCCGCCAGGGGCACGGGCACGATGCGGCGGCTTTCACCTTCAAACCTGGCGACGCACTGTATGGCGCCTTTGAATGCCGCACGCCCGACTGGCTGCTGGTTTTTGGCAGCAATGGGCGCGTCTACAGCGTGCCGGTGGCCAATTTGCCAGATTCACGCGGCGACGGGCAGCCGATTACGTCGCTCATTGAACTGGAGCCCGGCACGCAAGCGCAGCATTTTGTGGCGTGCGCGGCGGGCTGTTCGCTGCTGCTGGCCAGCAGCGACGGCTACGGCTTCGTGGCCCGCGCGCAGGACATGCTCACGCGCCACAAAGCGGGCAAAGCCTTCATCACGCTGCCCGCTGGCGCTGCACTGTGCCGTCCGGCGCTGGTGCAGCCGGCGCCAGATGCCGAAAACGCGCCACCCGCTGCCACGCATCTGGCGTGCGTCAGCAGCGATGGCTGGCTGCTGAGCTTTGCCTTGGGTGAGCTGCGCCTCATGCCCAAAGGCGGGCGTGGGCTGCGGCTGATGCTGCTGGGCAAAGGCGCGCAGCTTGCCGGTGCCGCTGCCTATGCCGCCACAGGCGGCGGTGTGCGCGTGCGCGGCGCGGCGCGCGACGAAGTGCTGCACGCCCGCGTGCTTGCCGGCGCCGTCGCGCCACGTGCGCGCAAAGGGCGCAATGCCAGCTTTGGCTTTGTGCCGCACGAGGTGGAGCGCATTGACAGTGCGGCTCAATACCCATCAATGCAACATTGAATTGCCCGCAAGATATACGGGTAAACAATTCCATACCATATGGTATTTGCATTCAATGTGTTGTCGGAGGGGCGCCATTCATAGCGCCCTTGGCATGTGCACGGTGCGCAAAGCACGATGAACCGCAGCGGCTACTGCACCACGCCACCGCTCAACCATAGGACCCATAAGCCCGCCAGCAGCGCCAGTTCAATGAGCACGGCGATATTGCAGACAAGGGTGAGGGCATCGCGCCCATCGCGCGCTGTGATGCAGCGCCGCAAAAAGAGCCGTGAAAAAAGCAGGGCAGGCAGGGAAACCCCGGCAACAATGATGGCCGCCCAAAGCAAGGAGCCGAGAAACGTGTTTGCCCACATGCCGAGCTTTTCCAGCCCATGAATGGCAAAGGAAAAATCGCCGCTGTACAGATAGGGATTGACCGCCGCCAGTGCTGCCAGTGCAACGATATTCCACAGCGGCTGGCGAAGGCGGCCTTTCAAGCTGATTTTCATGCGGCGCTTTCTGCGGTGTGCATAAGGGCGCGGATTTTTTCTTTCATGGCGCCCAGGTCGCTGCTGGTGAGGATGGGGATGAGGGCGTTGATTTCCTCGGTGGGTTTGTCCCACCATTTCCATTCAAGCAGCAGGGCGGTCAGCTCGTCGTCAAAGCGCCTGCGGATTTCGCGCGCGGGATTGCCGGCGGCGATGGTGTAGGGCGGGATATGGCTGCCAACGACGCTGCCAGCGCCGATGATGGCGCCGTCGCCAATATGCACGCCGGGGAGAATGGTGGCGTTTTGCCCTATCCACACGTCGTTGCCGATGATGGTGTCGCCCTTGAGTGGCAGGTCTTCATGGGCGGGCGGCGCCATGTTCCAGCCTTGCAGGGTGTAGAAGGGGAAGGTGGTGACGGCGTTCATCTGGTGATTTGCGCCGTTCATAATGAATTCAACGCCGGCGCCAATCTGGCAGAACTTGCCGATAATCAGCTTGTCGCCAATAAAATCATAATGATGCGTGACGTGGCGTTCAAAATCATTGTCGGCAATGTACGTAAAGTCGCCGACGATGATATTGGGATTTTTCACAGCGGGTTTGACGTAGATTTCTTTCTCGTATCCTGCGATGGGGTGCAGGACGTTGGGGTCGGG